>JANMBK010000198.1:0-10959 GCA_031360365.1 Methylophilaceae bacterium | reverse complement strand
AAAAAGCTTGCAGCGCAACCCGATTTAGCCGCTAAGTTGGTGGATTTTTGCAATAAACTTTAACTCGCGTATAATGCGCATTTTACAAATTATTAAAGATTTTACCGATGAAAACAGCACAAGAACTCCGCGCCGGCAACGTGATTATGGTCGACGGAACACCACTGGTGGTGGTGAAAGCCGAATACAATAAATCTGGCCGTAGCACTGCGGTGGTAAAAATGAAGTTTAAAAACTTGCTCACCGAAGCACCAAGCGAAACGATTTACGGTGCAGGTGATAAGTTTGATGTGATTGTGCTGGAGAAAAAAGAAGTGACTTACTCCTATTTTGCCGACCCAACTTATGTGTTTATGGATGCAGAATATAACCAAGTGGACGTTGATGCCGAGTTTATGGAAGATGCGCTACCATTTTTAGAAGATGGCATGGCGTGCGATGTACGTTTTTATGACGGCAAAGCGATTTCAATTGAGCTGCCAACCACTGTGGTACGCGAAATTGCTTACACTGAGCCAGCGGTAAAAGGAGACACATCAGGTAAAGTGATGAAACCCGCAAAATTGGCATCTGGCTTTGAGTTCCCAGTGCCGCTATTTTGCGCACAAGGCGATAAAATTGAGATTGACACGCGTACTGGTGAATATAGAAACCGTGTTTTGAAATAAGCGGGTGAATTAATTAAAAAGGCGCACCTGTTTTTAATCACAGCGCGCTTTTTTTGTTACCTAATGCTAGCTAAGAAGCTGTTCCGCCCACAGTCAAGCCATCAATTTTCAGCGTAGGTTGGCCAACGCCGACTGGTACGCTTTGGCCTTCTTTACCGCAAGTACCCACTCCACTATCTAGTGCCATGTCGTTACCTATCATCGAGACGCGGGTTAAAACATCTGGTCCGTTGCCGATAAGTGTGGCGCCTTTCACTGGGTAGGTAATTTTGCCATCTTCTATCATGTAGGCTTCGGCAGCACTAAATACAAACTTGCCACTAGTAATGTCCACTTGGCCACCACCAAAGTTGGCTGCATATAAGCCTTTTTTAACCGATTTAATAATCTCTGCGGGGTCTTTGTCGCCATTGTGCATATAAGTGTTAGTCATGCGCGGCATGGGAATATGTGCATAGCTTTCGCGGCGTGCATTGCCAGTTACAGGCATGTTCATTAAGCGTGCATTCAACGTATCTTGTATGTAACCACGCAAAATACCATCTTCAATCAGCACGGTTTTATTGGTTTGATTGCCTTCATCATCCATACTTAAAGAGCCGCGTCTGTCGGTTAATGTGCCATCATCTACAATAGTAATGCCCTTGGCGGCGACTTGTTTGCCCATCATATTGGCAAATGCGCTGCTGCCTTTGCGGTTAAAATCGCCTTCTAAGCCATGTCCAATCGCCTCATGCAACAAAATTCCTGGCCAGCCTGCGCCAAGCACTACTGTCATGCTACCAGCAGGGGCAGGGCGCGCGTCTAAATTCACCAACGCTTGGTGTACGGCTTTTTGAGCATAATCCTGCAAGATTTCATCGGTAAAATAGCTGTAATCAAAACGACCGCCACCACCGCTAGAGCCTTGCTCACGACGACCATTTTGTTCTGCGTGCACTTGTACAGAAATGCGCACCAAAGGGCGCACATCAGCTGCCATTACACCATCACTACGGGCTACCATTATCACTTCGTATTCCCCGGCAATGCTGGCCATGACTTGTGAGACGCGCGGATCAACCGCTTTGGCAAACTGTTCTAAGCGTTCGAGTAATTTTACTTTTGCATCGGCACTTAAACTAGCAATCGGGTCTTGCGGCAGGTATAGCTGATTGTTTTGTTTAGTGACTATATTTTTATTTAATACGCTCTTGCCAGTTTGCTCAATGCCTAAAGCGGCAATTGATTTAGTGGCATTGGCGGCTGCTTGCAAAGCTGGTAAATTAATATCATCTGAATAGGCAAAAGCAGTTTTTTCGCCAGAAACTGCGCGTACGCCAACACCTTGGTCAATCGAAAAATTGCCCGATTTCACTTGGCCTTCTTCTAAGCCCCAAGATTCTGAGCGGCTATATTGAAAATATAAATCGGCATAATCCACTTGGTGCGACATGATATTGCCAAGCACACCCTGCAAGGCGCTTGCAGTAAGGCTTGCAGGGGCAAGTAAAACCTCTCGTGCGGTTTCAAAATGATCTGCTTTGGTTAAACTAGGTTGTTCTATTTTCATGATATTAATATGGAGACGTAAATATTATTTACTATACCCGCGCAATAAAATAACAAGCTAAGTATATTCTTGAATTGCGCAAATTACTTAAGTTAAGTGGTTTGACTAGTTCTCTTGCAAAGACTCTTAAAGAGTGCGGTGTTTTAGCGCAGGCAGACTTTGTCTAAGGCTTTCTTGATAATCACGATTAATTGACGCAATCACAATGCCAGAGCCACGCGGCAGGCGGTCTAACACCACGCCCCATGGATCCACTATCATACTATTGCCATGCGTTTCGCGACCCGATAAATGATAGCCACCTTGCGCAGGCGCAATCACATAACATAGGTTTTCAATCGCGCGAGCGCGAATAAGTGTCTCCCAATGTGCTTTGCCAGTGGTTTCGGTAAACGCAGACGGCACCACAATTATGTCCACTTCATCCATCGCGCGATACAGCTCTGGAAAGCGCAAATCGTAACAAACTGACAGACCTATTTTTCCGTAAGGCGTATCCACAGAAACAACTTGATTGCCTGATTCGATAGTGTTTTCTTCGTGATAATGCTCGGTACCTAAATCAAGCCCAAACAAATGAATTTTATCGTAACGTGCAACTTGTTCACCTTTGTCGTTATAAACCAAGCAACTATTGCGCACTTTATTAGGGTAATTGCTCACTAAAGGGATGGTACCGCCTATCAACCAAATTTTGTATTCACGCGCCATTTTAGATAGAAAACTCTGAATTGGTCCATCATTTGGCTTTTCGCGTACTTGCACTTTATCACTGTCTTTTAAACCCATAATGCAGAAATACTCGGGCAGCACGACAATTTTAGCGCCCTGCGCTGCAGCTAGTGCAATGAGACGCTCGGCTTCAGTCAGGTTTGAAGATACATGCGGGCTAGAAGCCATTTGAATGCCGGCCACTTTAAAGGTGCCTGCCACTGCTTGCGCAGGTTTAGCCAGTTTGTTTAGCGAGGTAATTGGCATAATTTTGTATTAATGCTTTCTTATTTATTGTCCTAATTATTAAGAGTTTAAGGTCTTAATGGCGAAATATTGCTTGGTTTATTCGCCTCATTTTTCTCTGATTCTATCTCTTTCGGATTATCCCAGGTGCCAGTAATCACATATTCACTCGAAGCAATTTTGTTAAACGGGTCTTTTAGTATCTTTTGCGCAACAAATGCCGCCGCGCCAACAATAGGGCCACCAGCTAGCGCCGCCAGCGAAAGGCTATCACTCACATGCGGCGTCACTTTTACTTTTAGGTTTTGTGTTTCAGTTTTCAAGTTGGTTTCACCCATAATTTTAGCTTCCGCCGCCGGACCCGTCATAAAAAAATCTTCACTACGTAAAATGCCATTGTCAATTTTTGCATTGGCACTAATTTTGTCAAAAGCAAAACCATCGCTAAATAAATCTCTAAAATCTAAGCTTAAGCGGCGCGGCAAACTTTGCAAACTGAGTAAGCCAAACAAACGCCCAACCCCTGGTTGTACTTTTACAATTTGACCTTTGCTAGCTGCAAGCTTAAAGTTACCATCTAAGCTTGTGGTTTCAAACTCATGCGGGCTGCCTGCCCAGCTGAGTAAGCCTTCGATTTCCGCTGTTCCACCCCTTACCGCGTCAGGCTGACTAAAGCGCTTTAGGGTCTTGCCTATATTGTCTACTTTAAGCACAAAATTTAAGCTTGTATTCGGGTTGCGTGTCCAATTGTGCCAAGTGCCATCTGCAGTTAAGGTGCTGTCAGGATTGCTGATGATTAGCTTTTGAATCAACCAATCGTCGTTAACTTCAAAAGCATTCAAGGCTAAGCTACCAAGCTTTTTATTACCTAGCTGGAAGTTATCGGCAGTCACGTCCAGTGCCGGATAGCCATCGGCTAATTTGCGAATATCTTTTTTTGTAGCTTCAGTTTTAGTGTCTGTAGGCTTGCTTTCACTATTGGCGGGTATCGTTAGATTTTTCAGGTGCGCAATAATCTTTCCGTTAATATGCTCATTACTTACAGCTTGCCACTCGGCATCACCCGTTACTTCTTGGCTTTCAATGGTCATTTTCAGGCCAGTATTATTGGGCTGAGCAATTACTTTAAGTGCATTTAAACTGCGGCCGAAAATATCTAGTTTTTGTATCACCACATTAGCTTTGTTGATTTTTAACGGTGTAGCGCTATTGGTTTTGGGCGCTTGGTTTAATAGCGCTAACCAATCGTCAGCATTCACATAATCTAGCTTGCCATGCACAGATAAACCGGGTTGATATGATATTTCGGCAGGCGTATTCACGCCAATATCACCACGTTCTATCACTAGTTTACCAGCTTGTTCTGTGCGTAATAGTTTTGCTGAAACCATATTGCCATAAGCAATATTAATGCTATCGTAGCTAGGGCTTTGCTGCTTTTTATCCAGCGTAAGTATCATGCTTTGGTTAGCCAGCTTGTTAAATGGCGGCGGCAGGCTTATCGCCATGCCCACTAAATTAGATTGTATTTTTGCATCTAATAATGGTTTTTTAATGGTGATTTCAGCGTTCCAATCGGCGTTACCTTGCATGCGGTCTATTAGAGGGTTGGTTGCGAGTATTTTAATGCCAGCGTCACTCAGTTTGCCATTGGCAGACACACGTATGATTTTATCTGCACCAGTTTTAAGGCTAAATTGTGCTGGTCCGCCTAAAATTTCGGTGCTTATGTTCTGTGCGATTAAGCTGCTTTCGGTGAAGCTGAGGATGCCATTGAGTTTGGTTAGCTCGGGCAAGCCGATATCTGCGTTTGCAAAGAGTGTGCCGTTTATAATTTTGTACAAACCCTTGTATTTGGCAGCATCTAAATCTTGCATGGGAATGTTGAGCTCTAAATTAAGCTTGCCGCTACCTGCTGTTTTTAAATCATCGGTAAAACCTTGCGTCACCAGTTTAACTGGGCTTTCGTTGACAAATTTTATGCCTTCCACCACTGGCCCTTCCACCTCGCTCACTATGCGCAGCATCGGCCAGTCAGCATCTAATTGAGGAATTTCGGTTTTACTTTTGATGATTTTGTTGCCTAAAATGTGGCCTTTATAGGCATTTAGCTCCATACGTTTGCCTTCAAAAAGCATGTCTAAACCTATGCCCTCAATCACTGGCCAATCCGTTCCATATTCAATCAAGGCATCACTAATTTTAGCGGTCACTCTAAATAGCCCAAGTTTGTTATCTAATTGATTTTTGCTATTGACATACGGAAAGTCAGCCAAATTGCCTTTGACTGTGAGGTTCACATCTTCTACGCGACCCGCTAAGATAGAAGTGTCTAACCAGTGCAAAGTGGGCTCACTCAGCATAACAGGGTAATAGAATAGTGCATATTTAGCGTTGCCTTTACCAAATTTTCCAGTGAGGTTTAAGTGGCCGCCTTTGCTGTTTTGTTCATTAAAACCAGTATTTTTGTTATAGCTGGCGTTGATTGTGCCAGTAATATGTGGGTTACTGATGAAGATATCTTGGGCATTAATTTTGGCTTTTTCGCCGTTGATGCGCCAATTCACAGTGCCATTTAATTTATCTGCAGGAATCGGCCAGCGCAAAACACCCTTTAAATCTAGCATGGCTTTTTGTGTGTCAAGCGTGAGCTCACCGCCTTCTTCATCGGTTACAATTTTGCCGCTTAAATTACTAAAGCCAGGGATTTTATCGTGCGCTTGTAAGCCTAATTTTTTGAAGCTGGCGTTAAAATTATAAACTTTTGGATTGCTAGCCTCACCCTCAAAGCTTAATTGCACATCTTGCAGTTCACCTACAGGCGAGAAGGCATTTAAATTATGAGTTATGTTTGCTGGCAGCTTAAAATACGGCGCAAGTTGTTTGAGTGCGGCTAAATTAAACTGATCCAATTCGAGATCGGCTTTAAACCAGGCTTTGCCATTTTTGGTCCTGCTGGTAACAGTGCCATTGCCGTTGTTGATATTTAAGCCTGTGTTACTGATGAGCTTGATATTTTCTGCACTGATGGTTTGCGTGTTATTAACATTGTTCCAGCCAATATTGCCGCTCAGTTGTTTTGCGATGAACGGCGTGGTTTCTTGGTTTAAGGCTAATGAGACATTGCTTAAAGCCGTTTGCGCGCTTACTTTTTCAATTTTAGCGTCATCAAAATCCAACATAATATTGGCATTACCCTTGCCACTTTGCAAGTTTACGGGATAATCAATCCAAGGTCTCCACACACTCAAATCAGCCTGTTTAAGCTGTACAGTCAAGCTGCCATGCCAATCATTCATTTTGCTGACATCGCCGCCTACAAAGCTACCACTGGCGCGAATGGCTTGTGTTGTACCAATGGACGGAGTGGCAGAAATTTTAAATTGATGTTTTGCAAAAGCACTGTTAATTGCCGGGTTACTCAGGGTTAAATCGAGTTGTTTTAAAGTGAATGGCGGCGCTTTACGTAACTCGTCTAGCCAAGTGATTTGTGCATTTTTGATGCGAATGTTAGATTGGCTGAGTAACCAATTGGGCAGTTCCGGCTTGCTTTCGCCTGCCAAACTAATCCCTGCTAAGTAAATACTGCCATCAGCTTTGCGGCGTATGGTCAGCTCAGGGTTTTCGATAGCAAGTTTATACAGGCGCGCTTGTAGCAAAGGCACACTTAGCCAAGAAACGCTGGCCGATACATCATTCAGATGCAGGGCGGTGCGGTTTTCCACATCAAATACATCGATATTTTTAAGCACAAACTTTGGCGATATGCCATCCCATCCCGTTTGAATATCACCGATGATGATTTTTTGCCCAGCAGCTTTACTGGCATAGCTGGCAACATCGTCTTTATAGCTATCGATATTAGGAAAAATAATAAAACGAATTACTAGCGCTATCAGTGCCAATACAAGTAACAGAACAAGCACTGCATATAAAACCCAACGCGATATTTTTTTTATGGTGGTCATTAAAAATGAGTTTTGTTAAGAAGGCTATAAATATGATTTATAAATAATTGCGTTAACTTGATGTTTATTTTACTTTAATTTGTTTGAATAACTTGTTAATAAAACGTAAACAATTAATAAGAAATTGTCCACTATTGCATTAAAATAACGCCTTTTGGCAAATTTGGCTGACACACACGCTAATAGTTCGGATATGGTTTGGATATTAATTGATTCAATTTAAAAATTTAAGCCTCACACGCGGTATCAAAGTGTTGCTACAGGCAGCCACTTTTCAGCTACATCCTGGCCATAAAGTCGGTTTGATTGGTGCCAATGGCGCGGGTAAATCATCGCTATTTGCTTTGTTGCGCAGTGAGTTGCAGCCCGAAAAGGGCGATTTAGAAATCCCCCCAAGCTGGGTGATTGCACATGTCGCGCAAGAAATGACTGAGCTCAATCAGGCCGCGCTAGCATTTACGCTGGATGGAGACGCCGAGCTGCGCGAAATAGAAACAGCTTTAACCCATGCTGAAACCAATCATGAAGGCGAGAAAATAGCAGAGTTGCATCATCGCTTAAATGATATAGAAGGTTACAGTGCCAAAGCGCGTGCTTCTGCTTTGTTAGATGGGCTAGGTTTCAGCCAAGCCGATTTGGCGCGGCCGGTCAGTGATTTCTCAGGCGGTTGGCGGGTGCGGCTAAACTTGGCACGCGCGCTGATGTGCCGCAGCGATTTATTGCTATTGGATGAACCGACCAATCACTTAGACTTAGACGCAGTGATTTGGCTAGAAGGCTGGCTGCGCGAGTATCGCGGCACTTTACTTATGATTTCGCACGACCGCGATTTTTTAGATGCAGTGATTGATAACGTGCTGCACATCGAGCAGCAAACCATTACGCTGTATCGCGGCGGTTATAGTGATTTTGAGCGGCAACGTGCCGAAAAACTGGCGCTGCAACAAGCCATGTTTGAAAAGCAGCAACGCAAGGTAGCGCATTTGCACAGCTATATTGATCGCTTTCGCGTGCAGGCTACCAAGGCTCGCCAAGCGCAAAGCAGAATCAAAGCATTGGAACGCATGGAAATGATTTCCGCCGCGCATGTTGATTCACAATTTAGTTTTGAATTTCGCACGCCCTTAGCTGCGCCAGATCCTTTGCTGGTGTTGGATGAGGTCGATGCTGGCTATGTGGGAAAAACCATCTTAAATAAAGTTGTGCTAGCGATTCGCCCAGGTGAGCGTATTGGTTTGCTGGGTAAGAACGGCGCGGGTAAGTCGACCTTAATCAAATTGTTAGCCAAAGAATTAAAGCCATTAGCAGGCAAACGCGTTGAAGGCAAAGATTTAAACATTGGCTACTTTGCACAACATCAATTAGAAAAACTGCGCTTACATGAATCGCCGCTGCAGCACATGTTGCGCCTAGATTCAACCACGCGCGAGCAGGAGCATATGAACTACTTGGGTGGCTTTGACTTTAGAGGTGACATGGCGCGCAGCAGCATTGAAAACTTCTCGGGTGGCGAAAAATCGCGTTTAGCTTTGGCTTTGTTGATATGGACGCGCCCGAATTTACTATTATTGGATGAACCCACCAACCATCTCGACCTTGAAATGCGTCATGCCTTAACGCTAGCGTTGCAAGATTATCAAGGCGGCGTGATTTTGGTTTCGCATGATAGGGCTTTATTAAAGGCCAGTTGCGATAATTTTTTACTAGTGACTAACGGTAAAGCGGAAGCGTTTGATGGCGATTTGGATGACTATAAATTATGGTTAACAAAACAAAAAAATGGCCAAAAAAACCAACTTATCGAAATTGATGCTCTGCAAGCCAATACCGGTGCGGCTCCCAGGGCAGCGGTTACAGGCTCGTATGCACAACAAAAGCAAGAAAAGCAAGCGAGGATTGTGCAGCGCAGACCGCTGCTAAAAGAAACCGAGCAGCTAGAACAGCAGCTAGAAAAGTATCAAGTAGAAAAAGCTAATTTAGACGCGCGCGCTGGTGAAGCAGACTTATACGAAACGCATAATAAAACGGAACTACAGGCACTATTAAAGCGTCAAGCAGAGTTAACAAACAGCATAGATGACGCTGAAATGCGCTGGTTAACATTGCACGAACAGCTAGAAGCCTTGCCAGACATTAATTAATAACATTTTAAGGGACAAAAATGATGGACTATTCAAAACGCCTCAATCTATTGCACGCCTTGTGCTTAGCCGAAACTTTTGACGATGGTGATGGTAAACAGCCCAACACCAATTTAGCGGAATACGATGTAGAGGACTCAGCGCATTATTTGGCCAGTTATGTCACTTTTCAAGCTATTCAAGCGGCGGATAGACAACCGGCAGATGAATACAAAAATAATTTCGATATGCTCAGCGTTTATCAAGCATATGCCTTATTAGTCTTTGCATTTTTTACCGCGCCGCTTACTAATCAGAATGCGGGCAAAGAAGGTATGATGCCTGATATCACAAAAGCACAAATTATTATCGCGAAGACTCTATTTGCTGGTTTGCCAGATGCCGAGTTAATGGAGATTCTTGAAAGTGGCTTTAACAAATTTAAGCTGATTGGCGACGCAGAAGCAGAACACTGGATGGAATTTAGAGAGAATCTAGATAAACTCACGGTGAGTTTTGTGGTGGCAGGCACCGACGATGATAGCCCACATAGCAAACAAGAAGTGCTGCCAATTTTTGGGCAACTGCTCAGTCAGTTGTGCGAGGCATTTGAAGCTTAACTTGTTTTAGAAACAAGCTTTTAAAATAAGGCTTTGAAACTAAAACGATATTTTTAGCGTATATTAGGAAGTGATGCAACTAATAAAAAATAATATTAGTCGGTATGCGTTAGCTTTAATGGCTTGCTTAAGTAGCGCCTGCTCACCGGTTAAAGTATTAAACACGTTGGTACCTGATACCAGCTATGAGCTGGTTTCTGCGGTGGACTATGGTAGTCATCAACGTCATAAGCTAGATATTTACTTGCCCAAAAATCCTAAAGTATCAGATAGCCTAAACAAAGTCATCATTTTTTATTACGGCGGCAATTGGGATTCTGGTGAGCGCGCAGATTACAAGTTTGCAGCCGAAGCGTTAGCTAGCTTAGGTCACATAGTGGTGGTTCCTGATTATCGCGTTTATCCTGATGTGCTATTTCCTGGCTTTATGGCAGATCCTGTGAGTGCAGCCAAATGGGTAAAAACGAACATCAAAAAATATAATGGCGATGCTAATAAAGTGTTTCTTGCAGGGCACTCTGCAGGCGCACATATTGCGGTGATGATGGCGATTAACGCAGAGTATTTAGCGCAAGTATCACTTAAGCCAAGTGATTTTGCAGGGGTAATAGGGCTAGCTGGCCCCTATGATTTTTTACCTTTAACATCAGATAGATTAAAGACAATATTTGGCCCTGAAGCAATGCAATGGAAATCGCAGCCGATTAACTTTGTGGATGGTAAAAATCCACCACTGTTGTTGGCGGTTGGCATGAAAGATGGGACGGTGTGGCCACGCAACAGTATTAATTTAGCTAAAAAAATTAAAGATAACAATGGCTTAGTTGAAGTGGCAGAGTTTGCAAGTTATGGTCATATTGATATGGTGACTAAGCTAGCCAAGCCGCTACGTGGAGATGGTGATTTGCTTAAATCAATCGCTGTTTTTATCGATAAGCATTAGCTTTACATTAGCTAATCTCACGCGTGGCCAAAAATTCGATGCCAGGGTAACGCTCTTGTGCCATTTGCAAATTGACGCGGTTTGGCGCCAAATATACATACTCATCGTTACCGTCTAAACCCACGTTAAAG
>JANMBK010000175.1:0-3863 GCA_031360365.1 Methylophilaceae bacterium | reverse complement strand
AATGAGTTCGCAGGAAAAATCCCGTTGTTGGGCGTATGTTTAGGCCACCAAAGTATAGGTCAAGCATTTGGTGGCCGTATTATCAAAGCCAAAACGCTGATGCACGGCAAAACTTCGCTAATTCACCACTACAATATTGGTGTATTTAAAGGCTTGCCCAACCCATACACCGCCACGCGTTATCACTCGCTGGTGATTGAGCGTGAAACCATACCCGATTGCTTGGAAATTACCGCATGGACTGACGATGGTGAAATTATGGGCGTAAAGCACAAAACTTTGGCGGTAGAAGGTGTGCAATTTCACCCTGAGTCGGTGTTGACTGAGCATGGCCATGATTTACTCAACAATTTTTTGAAAGCCTACTAATGGTTTTTAAGCAAGCGCTTGAACAAGTTTTAAACGGCCAAGATTTAAGTCATGCCGATATGCTGGCCATCATGCAACAAGTGATGGGTGGCGACCTTACGCCTGCGCAAATTGCAGGCTTGGTAATTGCTTTGCGGGTTAAGGGCGAAAGTGTGGATGAAATTGCGGCAGCTGCCACTGTCATGCGCCAACTCTCAACCAAAGTAGAAATCAGCGACAACACGCATTTAATTGACACTTGCGGCACCGGTGGTGATGGCATCCAAACCTTTAATGTATCGACTGTTTCGGCGTTTGTGGTAGCGGCAGCAGGGGCAAAAGTTGCCAAGCATGGCGGGCGCTCGGTTTCTAGCACTTGTGGCAGCGCGGATGTGCTAGAAGCGTTAGGCGTAAACGTGAATTTAACGCCTAAACAAGTGGCAAAATGTGTTGATGAAGTTGGTATTGGTTTTATGTTTGCGCCAAATCACCACAGCGCCATGAAGCATGCCGCGCCCGTGCGCCACGAGTTGGGCGTACGCACCATATTTAACTTACTCGGCCCACTAACCAATCCTGCATCAGCCAAACGGCAAGTCATGGGTGTATTTAGTAAAGACCTCACTTTAAAGTTAGCAAAAGTGCTGCAAAACTTAGGCAGCGAGCATGTTTTAGTGGTGCATGGCGCCGATGGCATGGATGAAATCTCGTTTACAGGTGATACCATTGTGGCAGAGTTAAAAGATGGAAAAGTGCGCGAATATACGCTTAACCCAGCGCAATTTGGCTTGAAACTGCACGCGCTAAAAAGCATTCGGGTAGAAAATGCACAACAATCTAAAGCCATGATTTTAGATGTGCTAAATGGCAAAGCAAGTGTAGGTAAAAATAGTGCTGCGCGCGATATTGTGTTGTTAAACGCGGGTGCCGCTATTTATACAGCAGGCCTGCAAGCTAATATCCATGCGGGTATTGAGCATGCCGCAAAAGTAATAGATAGCGGTGCAGCATTGGCAAAATTAGAAGCACTAATACAATTAAGCACAGCGTGAAACATACCACCCTAGTTTTACTATTTATTTTGAGCTTGCTGGTAGCATGCAAGCAAAGTACGTCGAGTGTTTCTGCTGCTGGCGATGCGGCAATCAGTACAGAAATTAATGTAGATGAAAATAATAGCACGCTGATAGATGCGTTTAAAAACAAAAAGAGCGATATTTTTGTTGAAGGTGCGGGTGTGGTTAAAAAATTGTTAGCTGATGACAATAAAGGTTCGCGCCATCAAAAATTCTTGGTCAGCATTTCACCTGAGCAAACTTTATTGTTTGCGCATAATATTGATTTAGCGCCGCGCGTTGAGAATTTGCAAATTGGCGATGCCATTACATTTAAAGGAGACTATGTCTACAACCCAAAAGGCGGCGTGATGCACTGGACGCACCATGATCCTGATGGAAAACAACAAGGCGGTTGGATTAAACATAATGGCAAGTTATATGAGTGATATTTTAAACAAAATACTAGAGACTAAACGCCGAGAGCTAAATGCTGCCCTGCAAGCCGCACCAATGTTGGCTGTCAGGGCGTCGGCCGAAAGCATGCCAAAACCGCGTGATTTTATTGGCGCCATCCGTGCAAAAATTAAGGCTGGCAACGCGGCGGTGATTGCAGAAATTAAAAAAGCCAGCCCGTCAAAAGGAGTGATTCGTGCAGATTTTAACTCTGCAGAAATTGCTAAAAGCTATGAGCTAGGCGGCGCAGCGTGTTTGTCGGTACTCACTGACGTTGAGTATTTTCAAGGCAGTGCTGAATATTTAAAACAAGCGCGTGCGGCGTGCAATCTACCTGTGTTACGTAAAGATTTTATGATAGATGCTTATCAAGTCTATGAAGCACGCGCGATGGGGGCTGATTGTATTTTGCTGATTGCGGCGGCGATTGATTTGGCCAAGATGCGCGAGTTGGAAAGCATTGCCCACGGCTTAGGCATGGCGGTGTTGGTAGAAGTGCATAATGCTGAAGAGCTAGACTTGGCTTTGCAGCTAGAAACACCATTGTTGGGCATAAACAACCGCAACTTGCGTACCTTTGATGTCACCCTGCAAACTA
The DNA here is from genome assembly GCA_031360365.1 of Methylophilaceae bacterium. Classification (GTDB taxonomy): domain Bacteria; phylum Pseudomonadota; class Gammaproteobacteria; order Burkholderiales; family Methylophilaceae; genus Methylotenera_A. The sequence goes on along the minus strand of JANMBK010000175.1, from coordinate 1,406 downwards.
CGCTGGATCTGCTTGCGCACATTCCAGCAGGCAAAATTGTGGTAACGGAAAGTGGCATTTTTATGGCGGATGATGTGGCGCTGATGCGTAAAAATAATGTGCATACGTTTTTGGTGGGCGAGGCGTTTATGCGCCAGCGTGACCCAGGGGCAGCACTTAAGGAGGTGTTTCATGGTTAAAACTAATCCTAAACCAACTAACAACATGCTGTTGAGCATGCGCCCACGCCGTATGCGTAAGGATGAATTTTCGCGTCGCCTCATGCGCGAAAACGTGCTGACCACTAACGATTTAATTTATCCTGTGTTTGTGCTGGATGGCGAAAACCGTACTGAAGACGTGAAGTCCATGCCTGGCGTGCAACGTCAAAGTATTGATGTGCTGCTTAAAACTGCGGCCGAATGCGTCAAATTGGGTATTCCTGCCCTAGCGATTTTCCCAGTGATTGAGCAACAACATAAAGGCTTAGACGCGGCGGAAGCTTACAATAAAAATGGCCTCGTGCCGCGCACCATTAAAGCGCTGAAAAGCGCATATCCCAATTTAGGCATTATTACCGATGTTGCACTAGACCCTTACACCACGCACGGGCAAGATGGGCTGATTGATGGCGCGGGTTATGTGATGAATGACGAAACTGTCGCGGTATTAGTCAAACAAGCGCTGTGCCATGCAGAAGCGGGCGCAGATATTGTTGCACCGAGCGACATGATGGACGGTCGTATTGGGGCTATCAGGGATGCATTAGAAGAAAACGGCCATATTCACACCAAAATTTTGGCCTACTCCGCCAAATACGCTAGCGCCTTTTATGGGCCTTTTCGCGATGCGGTTGGTTCTGCTGTTAATCTAAATTCTGGCAATTTAGGTAAAGGCACAAAAGTAAATTATCAAATGGATCCCGCCAATTCAGACGAGGCGATTAAAGAAGTCGCGCTGGATATTGAAGAAGGCGCCGACATGGTGATGGTGAAGCCTGGCTTGCCGTATTTAGACATCGTGCGCCGCGTGAAAGACGAATTTGGCGTGCCGACTTATGCTTACCAAGTAAGTGGCGAATACGCCATGTTAAAAGCGGCTGCACAAAATGGCTGGCTGGATGAACAGGCTTGCGTGATGGAAAGTTTATTGGCGTTTAAACGGGCAGGCGCAGATGGGGTGTTGACGTATTTTGCTATGGATGTGGCGCGGTGGTTGAAAGCATAAAAAATTTCTTTTTGAAATTTATATCTGGCCACTTAGGCTTGGCGACTACGTTTTGGTTTTATGGTGTGCTATTAGCACTTACACTGGTTTTTTTAATTTCACGTTCAACAGAACTTTGGCAAATTCTTTTGTTGACGCTTATTATGTTTGCTCACTTTATTTTGATTGTGATTGCAGTATGGAACGCCTCTAAGTTATAT
>JANMBK010000284.1:0-4861 GCA_031360365.1 Methylophilaceae bacterium | reverse complement strand
CGTGCATGGTGCACGCGATTTACAAAATGTACTCACCCGCGCCATGGGTATAGATGTGCATATGCTAATAGATTACACGCAAGGCATGCTTGAAGTAGGTGATATATTTTTAATAACCAGTGATGGAGTGCATAAATCTTTGCCAGATAAGCAACTGCTTAAACTAATCATAGGTAACCTAGGCGAATTAGATGCAGACGGTATAGCCAAAACCATCTGCGATAAAGCCTTGCAACAAGGCAGCCAAGATAATGTAAGTGCAGTGGTAATTATGGTAAAAAGCTTGGGTGAGCATGATTTACGCGACAACATTACTAATGCTAAAAAACTTTTGCCGCCCCCACAGTTAAAAGTAGGTGATAGTTTTGATGGCATGCAAGTCATCAATAAATTAGCTGATAACGGTACCAACATAGTCTACAAAATGCAGCATATTGAAAGCCAGCAATTGCTGGTGCTTAAAACCATATCGCCCAACGCGACCAATGCAGATGAAGAACGTGAGGCATTAGCGCATGAAATTTGGCTGGGGGAGAGGCTGCATGGCGTGTTTGGATCTGAGCATTTTCCTAATATTGTGCATTTAACTATGCAAACACAATATTTTTATGGCTTGTTTGAGTTTTACACAGGCAAAACCCTAGAAAAAATGATTGAATCGCGCAAATTACCGACCATTAACCAAGCCGTACAATATGGTATAGCCATGTGTCGTAGTTTATCGGCGATTTCTAGGTTACGCGTTGTGCATCGAGATATTAAGCCTGCCAATTTACACTTGGGTGACGATGGCATCTTGCGTTTAATTGATTGGGGCAGCGCATTAAGTGGTTACGAGCGTGGCACGCTAGGTGCAAGAGCGGCTGGTACGCCTAGCTATATGCCCGCAGAGCTTTGGCAAGACACGGTTCCAGACCATGAGAGCGATGTATATGCAGCCTGCGTAACATTATATGAGTTGATTACCGGCCATTTACCTTATGGCACCATTGAGCCATATCAAACTGCCGCTTTTATGCGTGCGCCAAAATCGCCCTCGCGTATTCGGCCAGAAGTGCCAAAATGGTTAGATGAGTTATTGTTAAAAGGCATTTCAACCGACAAAGCGCAGCGTTTTAGCACCAGCGAAGAATTACTGGTTGCTCTAGAAAGTGGAGAGCGCATGCGCTTTAGCGCAGTCACTAAAACACCCTTGCTCATGCGTGATAAACTAACCACATTGCGTATATTTTTAGGAATTTCAATTTTTATTAACTTAGCACTGATTGCTGCCATGTTAATTATTCCAAAATAGTTTAGCTATAAAACGATTTTAGTTTGAAAAAAAGCATAGCCTAGGCTGTGCTTTTTTGTTGATACATTTTATGTCTTCATGGCAGCTACTTTGGCTCTACCACCTTTTTCTGCCCAAGTTTTAGTCCAGCGGATTTGCACTGTTCGCAACATAATCAACATGACAATGGCTAAGACTGCCACCACTACAAAGCCCCACAAGTAAGTGCCAGAATATTGCTTAGATAAACCCATAGCATTTGGCACAATTGCACCGCCTAATGCACCAATTTCACCAATCATACTGCCTGCGACAGCAGTGGTTGCTGGCCAGCGCAATGGCACTAATTGAAATAGTGCGCCATTGCCTGCGCCCAATGCGGCAAAACAACACATAAACAGTAAAGTAGTCGCGGTTAGTGATGTCACGTTACCTGTAATCACCAGCAATACCGCAACAGTCACCAATACAAAAGTTAAGGTATTAATACCTCCGACTTTGTCAGAAATCCAACCACCAATCACTCGAATGCCAGAACCCATGACTGCGGCCAGCATGGTAAGTTGACCTGCTTCTACTTTAGTGACGCCAAATTGATCATAAAAATAAGTCGGTAAAAATGTCACTAAGCCAATAAAACCACCAAAGGTGACAATATAAATCAAACTAAATGCCCAACCATCTTTTTCAAACAAACAGCTAATGTGCTGTCTAAAGCTTTGATGTTCGCAATCTGGTGGTTCTTTTGCAAGTACTGCCATCACTACCATAGGCAATAACATGGTAATAGCCGCTATGCCATAAACCGCTTGCCAGCCATATGCAGTAGCTAATGGTGGCGCAAATAAAACCGCTAGTACCGTACCGCTGTTACCAGCGCCGGCAATGCCCATTGCCAAACCTTTGTGTTGTGGCGGAAACCAGCCAGACCCAAGCGACAAAGCCACGCCAAAACTGGCACCGGCAATACCCAATAACACACCCATTGCAAGCACATCACTGTAGGTATTCACAAATACATAACCATAAATTAATGCTGCAATAATTAAACCCATCTCGACCATGGCCGCACTTTTGCGACCAATATATTGTGCTAAAACGCCCAACGGAAAGCGCATTAACGCACCCGCCAAAATGGGTACAGAAATCATAAAGCCTTTTTGCGCTGGCGTTAAGCCAAATTCTTCAGAAATAAATGGCGCCATTGCACCGTTTAGCACCCAAATGGCAAAGCAAAAATCAAAATATAAAAAGGAGGCAAATAGTGTTGGCCAATGCCCCGATTTTATGAAAGTTTTAAAATTAGACATGTATATCTCCAGTTTAAAATGAGAAGGTGCATGCCTAACATGCACCTTTAATTATTTAGGCTTAAATTGCGCCTAATTTTGTTGCAATTAACATTAGCAAACCATGGTTAGATTTCAACATCTAGGCATTGCTAGTTAACGCAATTGCGGTAGATTGTTATAAAGCATTGTTTTTAAACAGTAAATAATAATTAATTTCAACAGTTGCTGTGATTGTCGCCATGCTATAACTCCCTAAATAATGCAAGAACCTAAAATAAAAAAAGGTCGGTAAGACCTAAATTTTGAAGGATACATATCGGCATGTAACTAAAATAAAACAGATGAACCAAATCAACATTGAAATAGCTTTATTTATAATTAAGCAAGCTTTATGCCTATGTTAGTTTTTAGATGTGCTGGCAGGTAAGTTTGCTTCATGCCATTGATTTCATGAGATTCGCAGATTGGCTGTTTATAACTGAAACAGGCACAGGCGCACCAAAATTAATCACAATAAAGATTACGCTCCATAACTGTGCATTAATTAAGTGCAATAAAATTTTTAATTTTGGAGCGGGATACGGGAATCGAACCCGCGACTAAACTTTGGGAAAGTTTCGTGATGCCATTTCACCAATCCCGCATTTTGATATAAATAATGAATTACAGTGTATTTTTATTTACCACCCTAGAAAACTCATTATAAAGTTTTGGTGCAATGATTTTTAAGTTATGTTCAATTTCTACCCGACTTCGTCCCACTTTACCCATTTTGGATAACATTTTTGGTGAGGCATTAAGTGCTTCTCTCATAGCCGATGCTATATCCTCAATTGATCCTGCAGGTATCATCCATCCGCATTCGGCATCAACCAACTCTGGGATACCAGCAATGTAAGTTGAAATAACGGGCCTACCTAATGCCAAAGACTCCATAATGACTACTGGTAAGCCTTCTGCAAAACTAGGTAATAATAAAGCTCGGCATTTTGCTAGCATTTCTTTTACTTCTATATTGGCTTTCCAGCCATGAAGCACGACCATACCACCCACATTATATTTTTCTATCGCTACTTCAAGCTCGACCCTAGATTCTCCATCACCAATAAAATGCACTTTTATATCAGGAAACTCATTCTTAAGCTGCGCTAATGCTGGTGGAAAAAGTAGCTGTGCTTTCTGCGGGCATATTCTGCCCACACAGACAAATGATTGATTTTCAGCATCAAATTCAAAATTAGGCGTGAAATCATTTATATTGATACCGCAATGCACGATAACAATTTTGTCCCAAAATTTATAGCTACTAAAACGCACTAATTGCACACGGCAATAATTAGAAATTGCCACTACAAAAGCAGCATTAGCGACTTTTAAATGCATGCTAATAGTAGTTGGGTCTACAAATTCGTCTGGGCCGTGTGCAGTAAAACTATAACTGGCACCGCCCATTTGTTTGGCCAACATAGCAACTGTTGTTGCATTGGTAGAAAAATGCACATGCACATGTTGCAAATCATCTTGCTTACAAAGTTTAAAAAAATAAGTCGCTTGTAATAAATAGGCAAAATGCTTTACAGAGAGGTTGCCCGAGTTTCTACACACTTTAAACCAGAGGCCAAAAGCACGCAAAAAACCAACAGGATTGGAAAACATGACTGCAAAAAAAGAGCTAAATAGTGACTGCACATTGTTGGTGAGCAAATAATGCGTGCGGTGCTGATCTGCAATATCCAATGGATCAACTAATTTTTCTGCCCAGTTTCTTACCGCATAACGCTTAATTTCTAGCCCCAACGCTTCAAGACTTTCCATCTCGCGACGAATAAATGTGGTGCTCGTCAGTGGATAAGTATTCATTAAATAACCTACTCTCAAATCAATGTCCTTTTAATTTAATACATCTATTATTCACTACAATTAATAATTTTGTTCAATCAATAACACTCAATACCACTTTCTAAAGATTTAGTGATAGTTCATTGTCATAACTGCGCAGCCTTAATAAATCAGAAGAAAAATGATTGCGTTAATTTACATATCACCCGTGGCAATAGCTGAAATAGCTAGCAATTAATTAAATATTCTACTAGATTGTCAGCTTGACCTCGCAAATTACTAAAACTCTAGCGGATCTATATCTAAACTCCAGCGTACTTTATTGGCTAATGGTAATGCACGTATTTCTGGCATCCACATCTTAAGTAGTTTTTGCAGAGTTGCACGGCTATTTGCTTGTAACAACAGCTGTGCACGCTCCATACTTTTTAAGCGCTCCATTTGTGGCCGCACCACA
>JANMBK010000085.1:0-3252 GCA_031360365.1 Methylophilaceae bacterium | reverse complement strand
CGTGTCGTTGTTGATGCTATCGACCAGTGTGAACAACTCAGCCTCGCTGGTGCTGGCGGGCAACTCATGCGCGATAGAGCGTATGCCCACTTTTTCGCACGCTTTGCGTTTATTGCGCACATATATGGCAGATGCAGGATCTGCACCCACCAATACGACGGCCAAGCATGGCGCGCGTTTACCTGCCGCAATACGCGCATCTATTTTAGATTTAATGTTATTTAGCAATTCTTCTGCGATGGCTTTGCCGTTTATAATTTGTGCTGTCATGCGATAAATTCAAACAATTAATCAAAATAAAACAACATTTTAACATATTCGAATTGACCAAATGCCTTGTTTGCGCTATATTTCTGCCTCTTCGGCGTGTAGCGTAGTCTGGTAGCGCGCCTGCTTTGGGAGCAGGATGTCGGGAGTTCGAATCTCTCCACGCCGACCAAGAATTTATTTGTAATCTTTTGGTTTATTCGACAGATTTTTTTAGTTTCAAACGTGTAACTCATCTGCCCGTAGCTCAACCGGATAGAGCACCAGCCTTCTAAGCTGGGGGTTACAGGTTCGATTCCTGTCGGGCAGGCCAAACATTAGTTTTTAGTTTCAATGGTGGTTGTAGCTCAGTTGGTAGAGTCCAGGATTGTGATTCCTGTTGTCGTGGGTTCGAGCCCCATCAGCCACCCCATCTTTTCTTTTCAGCCCGCCTTGATAGCCCAGCCTATAACGGTTATAGTATCTTTAAAATCAATAACAATAACCGTTGTAAATTATAAGGATAAAGCATGGCTGAGCTTCGTCCGGTGCTTATCATCATTGATGATGACCCGCTGATTACTGACACCCTGCACTTTGTGCTAAGCAAACACTTTGAGGTGTGCGTGGCGGATTCGCGCGCGCAAGCGAGAAGTTTACTTAGGCAGTTAGACGAACCGCCATCGCTGGCACTGGTGGATTTGGGCTTGCCGCCCATGCAACACAAGCCAGATGAAGGTTTTAAAGTGATAGGCGAGTTACTTGCGCATTCGCCCAGCATGAAAATACATGTGCTTTCTGGCCAAAGCGATGATGTCAACGTAAAACACGCGCTGGCTTTAGGTGCGCTGGATTTTATTCCCAAACCTTGCGATGTCGATAAACTTAAAGAGCTACTTTTAAATTCGTTAAAAGTACAAAGCGTTGAGCTAAGTGAAGCGCTACCTAAGCCAGAAGAAGACAAAAATGGCGGCATGATAGGTGAAAGCTTACCGATGCAAACGCTTATCACACAAATTCGCCAATTTGCAGATTCTCCTTTTCCTGTGTTGATTGAGGGTGAATCTGGCAGCGGTAAAGAGCGCGTTGCCAGCAATTTTCACCGTTTTAGCAAGCGTAATAAACAGCCGTATTTGTCGATTAACTGTGCCGCTATTTCGCCCATGTTGGCAGAATCTATTTTGTTTGGCCACGCCAAAGGTGCGTTTACGGGCGCTAACACGGCCAACGCGGGCTATTTTGAAGATGTGAATGAAGGCACGCTTTTCTTGGATGAAATTGGCGAATTGCCGCTAGAAATGCAGGCTAAATTATTACGCGTGTTAGAGAATGGCGAATACACGCGTGTCGGCGAAACGCAGGTGCGCAAAAGCAAGGCGCGTGTGGTGGCGGCTACCAATCGAGATTTGCGCGCCGAAGTGCGTGCCGGCAATTTTAGAAGCGACTTATATCATCGCTTAGGCGTTTTCGCCGTCAAAGTACCGCCACTGCGCGATTTAACTGAAGATAGCCTGATTTTGCTTGATCATTTCAACACATTTTATGCGCGTGAAACCGCACAGCAAGCGTTTAAGTTAGATGAGCGCGCAAAATCGCGCTGGTTAAGTTACCACTTTCCAGGCAACGTGCGCGAGCTGCGCAATATTATTATCCGCCTGATTGCCAAGTATGCGGGACAGACAGTTAATGAAGCACAACTCTCGGCAGAGTTGGATTTATCGCGCCAAAACGAAGTAGATGGCGGCAGCGCAGTCATTAGCAACAATGGCGATTTATCGGGTTATGCGCTACAGCATCTGCAAAATGAGGCCAATGTCAGCTTAGATCAAGTCTTAAAATCGTGGGAGAAAGCCTATGTGGATGCCGCTATGCGTATTACCCACGGCAATTTAAGCCAAGCCGCAAAAATGCTGGGTATTAACCGAACGACGCTGTATAGCCGCATTCAACTACAAGAAGAAATTAAATAGCTAGAATGCACGTTTTATCTCGTTTTCTGCGCAGCGTCCGCTTAGCATTTCATCTTAAAGCAAACATTTTTCAAGCTCTATAAAACGATGTATTACGCCCATTTCGGCTTAAAAGAGCCCCCATTTAAAATCACCCCCAATACTGAGGTTTTTTTTACTGGCGGCAACCGCGGCGCAGTTTTAGATGCCTTAATTTACGCCATCACCAGCGGTGAAGGCATTGTAAAAGTGGTGGGCGAGGTAGGTAGCGGCAAAACCATGTTGTGCCGCATGTTACAAACGATTTTGCCCGAAAAAATTGAAAGCATTTTTTTGGCCAATCCTAGCGTGGCGCCAGAGGATGTGTTGCACGCCATCGCGTTTGAATTACAGCTCAAATTACCCAAAAATGCCGACAGATTAAAAGTCATGCAAGTGCTGCAAACGCACTTATTGGCGCGGCATGCAGCGGGTAAGCAAGTGGTGATTTTTGTAGAAGAAGCGCAAGGCATGCCTCTGGCCACGCTTGAAGAAATTCGCTTGCTTTCTAACTTAGAAACTAAGCACGACAAACTGCTGCAAATTGTACTGTTTGGTCAACCCGAGCTTGATGAAAACTTAAATCAGACCAATATCCGCCAACTGCGCGAGCGCATTACGCACAGCTTTAACTTGGCGCCATTGCAAGTGAAAGAGATTGGCGAATATTTGATGTTTAGGCTGCGTGCAGCAGGTTATTTTGGGCCGCCTATGTTCACGCAACCTGCCGTTAAAAAGCTGGCAAATGCAGCAAATGGTTTGGTAAGACGGGTGAATATTTTAGCTGATAAAGCCTTGCTGGCAGCATTTGCTGAGAATGTTTACCAAGTGACGCCCAGGCATGTGCAAGCGGCAATAAGTGACAGTGAATTTGGCGTAGAGGCGGCAAAAAAACAAGCCAAACATACGCAGGTGTTGATGTGGGTAGGTTTGGTTGCGTTAGGTTTGGCGCTGGGTTATGCAAGCAGTATGTGGTTGCAAAAACCGAAATCTAGCCTTGAATCTAGCATCGCCCAAA
>JANMBK010000051.1:0-3257 GCA_031360365.1 Methylophilaceae bacterium | reverse complement strand
AAAGCGCGTATTTTGTACGCGCTTTTTTGTTTTTGTCCGTGTTGAGTTAAAATAACGCTTTTCGTCAATTAATCTACTAGAGAGCCCCATGGATCCACGCCTAAGCATTATCGAAACCGCATTTGAAGACCGCGCCAACATTAACCCAGCCAACGCATCGGCTGAAATCAAAACTACAGTCAATTCTATTATTGCCGATTTAGACGCAGGTACTTTGCGCGTAGCCAGCCGTATTGGTGATAGCCAAAACTGGGAAACGCATCAATGGTTGAAAAAAGCGGTATTGCTGTCATTCCGCTTAGAAGAAAATGTTTTGATGGATGACGGTGTGACCAAATATTTTGATAAAGTGCCGCCCAAATTTGCCAACTATTCTGAAGCTGATTTTAAAGCGGGCGGCTTTCGCGTGGTGCCAAACGCCATTGTGCGTCGCGGCTCATTTATTGGCAAAAATGCGGTGTTGATGCCTAGCTACGTCAATATTGGCGCACATGTGGGCGAAGGCAGCATGGTAGATACTTGGGCCACAGTAGGCTCATGTGCCCAAATCGGCAAAAACGTACATTTAAGCGGCGGCGTAGGTATTGGCGGCGTGTTAGAGCCTGTACAAGCAGGGCCAACCATTATTGGCGACAACTGCTTTGTGGGAGCACGTTCTGAAGTAGTGGAAGGCGTAGTAGTAGAAGACAATTGCGTCATCTCGATGGGTGTATACATTGGCCAAAGCACCAAAATTTACGATCGCGACACAGGTGAAGTGTTTTATGGCCGCGTGCCTGCTGGCTCAGTTGTGGTGGCGGGTAATTTACCCTCAAAAGATGGGTCTTACAGCTTGTATTGTGCAGTCATTGTTAAAAAAGTAGATGCCAAAACGCTGAGTAAAGTAGGCATTAATGAGTTATTGCGAGGCATTTAAGTTTGTCAGCATTTCAACAAAATGGATAGTTATTCTCTGCTCAATGCAAAAAAATATTTACTGAGGATATTTAATAACCAGCTGATTTTTATAAATAAATAGAGAAAATTCGATGCTTCAAAGCTTTTGGCATAGCTATTGCTTATATTTACACCAATAACATTAAGAATATTGGCAGATTAGGATAAATTGATATGACCATAAACTATGACATCTGGTTGGTGCTACTTTCACTCGCTGCAAGTTGCAGTGCTATGTTTGCCACTTTCGGCTTCATTGAACGCTTGTATTTATCGACTGCGCGCAGCAAACAAATGATGCTGCCAATTTATACGTTAGCAATCGGCAGTGGCTTGTGGGGCATTCATTTAATTAACTGGCTGGCTTTTCACAGCGGATTTAGCTTTAACTTATCCGAAACTTTTCTATTGGGCTCTTGGCTGGCTGCCTTGTTTGTAGGTTTTATCACCTGCTATGTGACCAGCAAAAAAACTATCCCATTAAGCTTATTAATTTCAAGTGGATTAATGGCGGGCCTAAGCAGTTATGCCATGTACTATTTATGTACCACATCTTTAAGTGCTACTAGCATATCCATGGTGCCTGTCTCAACGTTTGTCGCATTATTACTAGCTGTATGCGTAAGCGTACTCAGCATAGTCACCTTATCTTGGATGAAAATATACGCTGGTGACAACAAATTTTTAATTAAAGTCATCCTGTCAGTTGTTACTGGAATAGCCATTATTGGCTTGCACCTTGCGTTCACTGCCTCTATCGTCGCCCAAGTAAACGCTATCATGCCAACAGCAAACGAGATTTCAGATAAAAAAATGTTAGCTGCATTCATCTCGCTGGCGATTTTCTGTTTATTTTTACTGGTGTTTGTGGCTGCTATGTATTATGAAAAACAAGGCAAAAGTGCTTTTAAATTTAGCTCAACTATTCAACAAAATAATGCAGTTTCATTGGAGATAAAAGATGCGTTGACTAACCTACCGAATCGGGCTGCATTTCGTCAACTGTTAGAAACGACAGCAAAAAGAAATACAACTGGTGGCAAAACTATAGCATTGGCCTATATTGATTTAGATCACTTTAAACCAATTAATGATAAATTTGGCCATCATGTGGGTGACAATGTGTTAACGGTTGTGGCCGAGCGATTACAGGCAGCCGTGCGCGGTTGTGATGTAGTGGCACGCTTGGGTGGTGATGAGTTTGCTGCTTTAATAGAGGATATCGAGTCCAATCAAGACATTATTCCTATTGTGGAGCGCATCTTACAATCTATTAGTGTACCCATTTTTGTAAACGGGCAGAAAATTGAAATTTCCTGTTCGATAGGCGTTGCCCTATACCCTCAAGACGGGGATATTGAAAAGCTGATAGTTTGTGCTGATACGGCCATGTACAAAGCCAAAGAAAATGGTAAAAATCAATTCAAATTTTACGATATTGAAATTGCCTCTGCTTCAAACAAATCCTTAGTGTTACAACGTGATTTACGTGCTGCCATTAAAAAACAACAATTTACACTTTTGTTTCAACCTAAAATAGATTGTAAATCACAGTTATTTGTTGGCGCTGAAGCGCTTATTCGCTGGAACCACCCAACTAAGGGCATGGTTTTACCCGCCGACTTTATTGCCGCTGCTGAACAATTAGGCCTGATTGATCATATTAATGACTGGGTGATTGAAAACGCATGCGCTGCCATTAAACATGCAAGACTACAGGGCTTAGATTTACACTTATCCATTAATTTGTCACGCCAACAATTTCACAACTCTACTTTGGTTGAAAAAACATTGAGCTGGCTGACAAAATTTGATGTGCCTGCACAAAATATTACCTTTGAGATAAAAGAAACATTGGCTTTAAAAAATGAAATGCAATTTAAAGCACTGCTTAATCAAATTAAGGCCGCCAATATCAAAATTGCCTTGGATGATTTTGGCCTACACCCATTTACGCTAAACCATTTAAAAGATTTGCATGTTAACGAGGTGAAATTAGACAAAACATTCATTTCTAAAATAGGGGAAAGTAATACTATTGAAGCCTTAGTTGATGGCATGATTCATCTTGCGCATAAATTAAATTTTAATGTGGTCGCAGAAGGCATAGAAACGGTAGCGCAGCGTGATGCCATGGTTAATATGGGTTGCAATCACATGCAGGGTTATTTGTTTTCTAAGCCTTTAACTGAAATCGATTTATATGCTTTTTGTAAAAAACAACAGCTTGGCTTAACGACACCACTACAACTTGTTACCAGCGATTTTCAATCAGCAATGCTATAGAATAACTATTCAGACGCGCTATTTTTCTGCGCTTT
>JANMBK010000042.1:0-1821 GCA_031360365.1 Methylophilaceae bacterium | reverse complement strand
GGGTCAATTTCGGCAGTGTCGCCAACAAATTTAGGGAGACTTTTAGATAAATTTTTATCAATGGCGTTCATGCAAATTCCTATTCATTAAAATATATATATGAAAGCAAACAACTGCATTCAACTTAATTTTTTTAGATAGGGAAGCATCAAAATGCTTCCCTACGGCGGCATTACCCGCATCAGGTTCAAAGGGTGATTCTCACTACTTTTTAAGCTCAAAAGTAGACCCCTAGCAATGTATGGAATGTACGCGAAAACAGCTAAAAACGCAAGCAAGGTGGTGATGGGTTGCACTACAAGCAAATACAAAAATTAGGCACGTTTTGTAAAAAAGTGTTATAAATACATTAATTCACTCGTTCAACAATAAATAGGGTTACTTTATGGTGCTTATCGCAATTTATTATGCCCTAGCGATTGCCGTGCTTACGCTGCATTTCACTGGTCATTTAGAGCGTTGGAATATGGAATGGCTGGTGTTTGTTTTTGCGCTAACAGTTTTTCCAGCAGTATTGTATTTATAAAAAACTACTAAAATCGTTTTAAGATTTTATTTAATGGCGTTAACAGCGCCTTTTTTGTTTCAACCCTCGCTAATCACCTCTCATATACTTGATGCTTGACAAAAAAACTTAACGTTGTTAACTTAACAATGTTAAGTAAATTAGTAAAGATCAATTTAAGCAAATATAAATGCCACCTAAACCAAAAACACAAATCGAACGCCAGCAGTTACGCACGCTAATTATTGATGCGGCGCGTGAGTTATTTGTATCGCGCGGGGTAGCTGCAGTGACCATGCGCGAAATCGCCAAGCGCATTAATTACTCAGCCACCAGTATCTACTTGCACTTTACCGATAAAGAAGCGTTACTGCGCGCTATATGCGATAGCGATTTTTTAGCGTTGGCCACTAGTCTTAAAAATACACTACTGATTACTAACCCGGTTGAGCGCCTGCATGCGATGGGCCGCGGCTATGCCGCTTTTGCGTTAACGCATCCGAATCATTATCGTATGATGTTTATGACAGAGCGCACGCCATGCGACCCAACAGAATCTAGTTTGCAGCAGAATAATGCCGAGCAAGATGCCTATTTTCAATTAAAAAGTGTCGTGAGCGATGTGCATGCAGCAGGCTGTTTTAGGTCAGATTTGCATGATGCAGATTTGATTGCGCAAACCATTTGGGCGGGCATGCATGGTGTGTGCTCATTGCAAATTAATATGTCAGAAGATAAATGGATTCAGTGGAGCAATATTTCAGATAGGCTGCAATTAATGCAACAGGTGATGATGCGTGGACTTTTAAGAGAAAACATAGGATTAAATTAATGGTGAAAAATTTAATGGTTTTAAGTAGTTTATTTCTGTTTGGGCTTTTATTACTGTCGGGCTGCGAAAAGCCGTTAGAGCCTGCGCCACCGCCACGCCCTGCTTTGGTAATAGAAGTTGGCAAAACTGCATCTAATAGTGCAACCATATTAGTGGGCGAGGTGAAATCGCGCTTTGAGTCTAATCAAGGTTTTCGCATTGCTGGCAAAATTGTCGAGCGTAAAGTGGATGTTGGCGCGTTTGTGAAAAAAGGGCAAGTGTTGGCGCGTTTAGATGCGTCAGATACTAATTTAGGTGTTAGCGCTGCATTAGCCGATGTGCGTGTGGCTGAAGCCAATAGAGCTTTGGCAAAATCTGAGGTACAACGCCAACGCCAATTGGTCAATAAAAAATTCATTTCGCAATCGGCGTTAGATAGATTTGAGGCAGAATTAAAAACCGCTGATGCGCGGGTGAATCAAGCCAAAGCGCAGGCAGCGGTTTC
>JANMBK010000011.1:0-2182 GCA_031360365.1 Methylophilaceae bacterium | reverse complement strand
GTGCGCGCCACATCTTGCGGCCGCAAATGCGGGTAAAGTTGGTGTTGCTTTAACCAGTGGTCGTTAAATAAATCGCGGCCTGTGCTTTTGGGTGGTGGCAACGCAAAATAGGGTTCGGCCAACATGCCAGATAATAAAGTTTGTAGTACCACGCCAGTAGCAGACCATGCACCGTTTTTGTCGTATTCGCTGCCTGTTTTTAGCTTAGTCCAGCTATCCAATAGCATATTGCCAGGGCCAGAATCAAAGCCCAGAACTTTGCCTTTTTTGGGTAAATAAGTGATGTTGGCAATGCCGCCAATGTTAAGAATGGCGCGGTTTTTATTTGCACTGGCAAACATGGCCTTGTGAAATGCTGGCACCAACGGCGCACCTTGTCCGCCTGCGGCAATATCACGGCTGCGAAAATCGCCAACAACGCTAATATTGGTCAGCTCTGCCAGCAAAGCGTTATTGCCAATTTGTAGTGTGAATCCTAATTCTGGGGCAAAATTAGGACAGTGCCTAATTGTTTGTCCGTGGCAGCCAATAGCAGTAATGTCGTTTGCATTAATTTTTGCTTTATTGAGTAGCTTTTTAACCGCATCGGCATATAAATGAGCAATCCTGCAGCCCAATATACATGCGGCTTCCAGCTCATTGAGTTTTGGCTCGTGTAAAGCTAATAATTCTGTTTTTAGTGCTTCAGGATACGCTAAAAATTGCGTCTCTTTTAGCTGGCAAGCGCCATTTTCAAAAGACAGTAAAGCTGCATCTACGCCATCTAAACTAGTGCCAGACATAATGCCAACATAGAGCAGAGGCTTTTGTTTGTTTGTGGTCATGTGTTAATCACGCGTCGCCATATGGCTGCGGTTTAACATCTCAATTTGTGCCATGTAATTTAAACTTTTGGCATCAAATTCTTTTTTATAACTGGCATTTATCGGAATGCTAGTTGGCAAGGCCACGGTCAGTGGGTCACGGTGTACTTTATTCACCAAAAATTCATAATGCAAATGTGGCCCAGTGGCCATGCCTGTCGAGCCCACAAAGCCAATAATATCGCCTTGCACTACTTTCATGTTTTTACGTAAGCCTGACGCAAAGCCTGACAAATGCCCATACAAGGTGCTAACGCTGTTTTCATGTTTAAGCACAACCACGTTGCCATAGCCGCCTTTACGCCCTACAAATTCCACCACGCCATCACCAGCAGCCTTAATGCGCGTGCCTGTTGGGGCAGCAAGGTCCACACCTTTATGCGCTTTAAAGCGATGCAAAATAGGGTGAAAACGGCCCGCGTTGAAGTTAGATGAAACACGGGTAAATTCGACAGGTGTGCGTAAAAATGACTTATGTAAACTTTTCCCCTCGGGTGTGTAATAGGCAAATTTGCCTGTGGTTTCACCGAAATGAATGGCTTGGTAAACTTTTCCGCGATTAATAAATTCCACTGCCAGTACATTGCCAGTTTTCATTTGCTCGCCCGCGTTATAAAACGCCTCGTAAATCACATTGAACTTGTCGCCAGGGCGTAAATCATCGTGAAAATCTACTTCGCCAGAAAATATTTCAATCATTTGCAAAGCAATTTGGTCGGGAATGCCAGCATCGTCGGTGGCGCCAAACAAAGAATTGACAATGGTGGCCGATTTTAAAACTTGGGTATTTTGTAGTGCCAGTTTTTCGGTGCTCACGATATAGTCTTCGGGCGTTAAACTTGCCACTAAAATGTTTTCAGCATCTAACTCGTACTCTAAATGTAGCAATTTTCCAGCTAAATTTGTTTTAGTTTCTATTGTGTGGCCCGGCACCAGTTGCCTATTGATGGCGCGCGCATCTGGCGACAACATCAAAAATTTAATCGCATCTTCGTCTTTCACCGTCATGCGTTTAAATAAGCTGCCTAGTGTGTCATCGCGACGCACTTGGTCTATTTGCCAAAAAACATTATTGGCACTCATGTTAATGTTTGCAGGCGGAAGTTTGAGTTCTTGTACTATGGTTTTAGTTTTAAATGGACTTGTTAAAGTGCTAGGCGCTGGGTTAAACGCAGCTAGTACCCCAAAAACAGGTAAAAATAAAACAATAAATAACCAGCCAAGCTTTTTATTTCGCAGGCTAGCCAAACTGTTTTGCGCTAAAATAGAGAGCTTAAATTTAATGTGCTTAACTTTCTGCATATTGTTTACTGCATAAA
>JANMBK010000276.1:0-5206 GCA_031360365.1 Methylophilaceae bacterium | reverse complement strand
ACCACTCGGACGAATGCGCGTAATGCCCATGCCCATGGTGCGCACAATACGCCAGCCGCCAAATAAAGTGCCAAGTGCCATGGCTAAATGGCAAGAAATAATCACCCAAAATTGAACCTCGAATTCACTTTGGTAACCGTTAGCGACTAATAATACGGTGATAATGCCCATGGTTTTTTGCGCATCGTTGCCGCCGTGACCCAAGCTGTATAAGGATGACGACACAAATTGCATTTTATTAAAGCGGCTTTCGGCTGGGTAGGGTGAGGATTTTTCGAATAACCACAACACCGACACCATTAAAATAAGCGCTAGCAACATGCCAAATAATGGCGATAAAATAATCGCCGCCGAGGTTTTAATCAGGCCTGCGGCGATAATGGCGCCCGTGCCAGCTTTAGCTACGCCTGCGCCAACCAAGCCGCCCACCAATGCGTGTGATGACGATGATGGAATACCCAGCCACCAGGTGATGACGTTCCAAGTAATGCCGCCACACAGCGCGCCAAAGATGACGGCGTTGTTGACAATATCTGGGTCGATGAGGCCTTTACCGACCATTTTTGCCACCGCAGTGCCAAAAATTAAAAATGCAATAAAGTTAAAAAATGCTGCCCACAACACCGCCGCTTGCGGTGTCAGTAATCGCGTAGAAACCATGAGTGCGATGGAGTTTGCTGCATCGTGAAAGCCGTTCATAAAATCGAATATGAGGGCGACTACCACGAGCAACGCCATAATGACAATTGCTTGTTCCATGCATCAGCCCCTTAAATTCGCTCTAACACAACGCCGTGAATGACATCCGCCACATCCTCGCAGCTATCCACTGCATCTTCAAACAAGTCATATAATTCGCGCGAGCGTATTAGCGTGCGCGCATCGGTTTCCTCGGCAAATAAGCGGAACATGCCTGCACGCATCACATGGTCGGCCTCACCTTCAATGGCGCTAATTTCTTCGCAATTACGCATAATGCGCTCAGCGTCTTTCATGTCAGATAGCATATGCACGGTCTCGCGCACTTTTTCACTAGCGCGCAATAAAATTTGCGCTAACGCCACCATTTCTGGTGTAAAGCTGCTGCGACCATAAATTTTTGCACTTTGCGGAATATCTTCCATAAAGTCGATAATGTCATCTAAGGCCATGGCTAGCTCGCGAATTTCGCGACGGTCAAACGGGGTAATAAAGGTTTTGTGTAGCGAGAGTAAAATCTCTTTGGTGTATTCATCTGCTTCAGATTCAATCGCCCTAATTTCGGCAAAATGCTCTTCAAATTTATCTTCGCCACTTACCGCCGTCATCATGGCCAACACTTTAGATGCGCGCACTGCGCAATCAGCCAAGTTGTTAAATAGCACAAAGTAATTATCGCTATGCGGTGTAATGGCTGACATTAACCGACTAAATACGCCACCTGCCATGATGAATCTCCCAATATTAAATTTGTTTTAAACTTCATTTATAATGCAAGCAGTTTAACTTTTTAAGCTAAAATCTGCGAGCTTTAATAAAATAATTGTGACAAAAATATGACAAATTTTTTTAAAAATACAGTCAGTGTTAAATTCATCACTGAATTTATTGGTACTGCATTATTGCTAGCAGTCGTCACAGGTTCTGGCATCATGGGTGAGGCACTTAGTCCAGGCAATGCGGCAGTTGCATTGCTAGGTAATAGCATCGCCACAGGCTGTGGCTTGTACGTGCTTATTAGCCTGCTTGGCCCAATTTCTGGCGCGCATTTTAACCCAGTGGTCAGCCTAATGTTTTGGCGCATGGGCGCGCTAGATTTGCGTTTGCTTTATATATATGTATGCGCCCAATTTTCAGGTGCCATTCTTGGTGTCTGGCTAACGCATGTCATGTTTGGCCTGCCTATTTTGCAGCAATCAGATAACGTTAGAAACGGCGTGGGCATTTGGACTAGCGAATTTATTTCTACGCTGGTTTTACTTGGCGTGATTTATTTAGGCATTAAAGTTGCAAAAGACAAAATTGCCATGCTGGTTGCCCTGACGGTGATAGCTGGCTATTGGTTTACCTCTTCCACGTTTTTTGCCAACCCCGCAGTCACCATTGCACGTAGCTTAACCGATACCTTTGTGGGCATTGCACCAGAAGATGTGTTGGGTTTTGTCGTTGCGCAATTGTTAGCTTTGGCGGTTTTGTGTGCATGCTTAACCGCGTTTAAAGGACAAAAATAATGAATATTTTATTTCTCTGCACTGGCAACTCTTGCCGATCAATTTTGGCTGAAGCCACATTTAATCATTTGGCTCCTGCAGGCATGCGTGCCATGAGCGCGGGAAGCCAGCCTACTGGTGAGGTGCATCCACGCTCTATTGCCTTACTAAGAAGCAAGGGTATATCTACAGAAGGCTATTTCAGTAAGTCTTGGGATAGCTTGCCGCAAGTACCAGATATTGTCGTTACAGTATGCGGCAATGCGGCAGGTGAAACTTGCCCAGCGTATTTGGGCAATGTGGTTCGTACACATTGGGGCGTACAAGACCCTGCAAAAGCCACAGGCATAGAGGCAGAAATACAGGCAAGTTTTGAACAGGCATACCAACTTTTACGCAAACGCATTGAGGCGTTTTTGGCCCTGCCCATTAGCGCCTTGCAGGCAGATAAAGCCTTACTAAAATCCGAGCTAGATGGCATTGGGCAAATTGGCTAAATGATTACTGTATAATCATGGCTTTTAGTTAGTAGCAAATATCATGGAAGCCGAACAACTCAATATTATTGCCAACCGCCTCACTGATTTAGGCGCGCGTCACCTTGCGCTCAGGGGGTATCTTTGACTTTGAAAATAAAGCGCAAAAACTAGAAGAAGTAAACGGCCTACTAGAAGACCCAAAAGTATGGGATAACGCCGAAAAAGCGCAAAAACTGGGTAGAGAAAAACGTAGTTTAGAGCTGGTTGTGCACAATCTGCAAGCCTTAGAAAGCGGCATCAAAGACAGCCTAGAGCTATTTGACATGGCGCGCGAAGAGGTCGATGACGACACGCTGCTAAGCGTGGATGCTGATAGCCAAGAAATAGAAACAAAAATCGCCGACATGGAATTTAAACGCATGTTCTCTGGCGAGTTGGATTCTGCAAACTGCTTTATCGAGTTTCAATCGGGTAGCGGCGGCACCGAGGCGCAAGATTGGTGCAATATGTTATTGCGCATGTATTTGCGCTACTGTGAGCGTAAAGGCTTTAAAGTAGAAGTATTAGAGCTATCTGATGGCGACGTTGCCGGCATTAAAGGCGCCAGCGTGAAGGTGAATGGCGATTATGCTTATGGTACTTTGCGCACCGAAAACGGCGTGCACAGGCTAGTGCGTAAATCGCCATTTGATAGCAACGCCAAACGACACACCAGTTTTGCCAGCGTGCAGATTTTCCCTGAAGTGGATGATTCAATCCAAATCGACATTAACCCTGCTGATTTGCGCATCGATACTTATCGCGCCAGTGGTGCAGGTGGTCAGCACATCAACAAAACCGATTCTGCTGTGCGTATTACCCATTTACCCACCAATGTCGTGGTGCAATGCCAAAACGACCGTAGTCAGCACCGCAACCGCGAAGAAGCCATGAATATGCTAAAAGGTGCGTTGTATAATTTAGAGCTAAATAAGCGCAACGCTGATAAACAGGCGATAGAAGATGCTAAAACCGATATTGGTTGGGGTCATCAGATCCGCAGCTATGTGTTAGACCAAGGTCGCATAAAAGATTTGCGCACCAATGTGGAAATTGGCAACACGCAAGGTGTGCTAGATGGCGACCTTGACCCATTTATACAAGAGAGTTTGAAACAGGGCGTTTAAGTAAAATAAACATGCCCTGTAAGCCGCATGGATATTGGTTTGTAGAGCATCTATTTTTAATCAAAAAAATCAATTTTATTATAAATTTTTGCATGTTATACTTGTTATACATTTTTATGTGTAAGGAGCAATATCATGCTTGCAGTAAGATTAGAACCCGCCATTGAAGCCGAACTCACCAAATTGGCACTAGAAACAGGCCGCAGCAAAAGCTATTACGTGAAAGAAGCTTTAGCTGAATATTTGCTCGACCGCGCCGATTATTTGCGCGCAATTGCTGTGTTAGAGCGCCAAGAGCCGCGCACTAGCCTAGCCGATGTTAGAGCCGAGCTTGGCTTAACGCGATAATGCTTTTGGTATATTAGTTTTGTGGCGCGTTGAATTTTTAGCCACTGCAAAACGTGAGCTTAAAAAGTTAGATATACGCTGGCAACTGGCGATTTTAGATTATTTAGAAGATGAAATTGCAGCCCTAGAAAACCCACGCAGCCGTGGTAAAGCGCTAGTGGGCGATAAACAAGGTTTGTGGCGTTATCGTGTTGCCGATTACCGCATTATTTGCGAAATCCATGACGCTGAACTACTCATTGTGGCAGTTACAATAGGGCATCGCAAAAACGTATATGAATAAATCAACAAAAACATGAGCCTATACGACCAACTGCAAAAAGCCAAAAGTGAGGAGGATGTAAAAGATGCTTACATCAAAGCGCTGGGTTTAAAGGGCCATACCAAAGGCTTAATTGATATTCAAAGTAAAGAAATTTGGTTTGAGGCCAAGCATACAGGCCGCGAATCTAGCTATGCCATGTTTACGCAATTGTTACATTACGTGCAAGTTGCGCTGAATAAAGGTGAAACCGTACCTGCGTTTTTAGCAGTAATTGACACTGAAAAAGCCGCGCTGATGAAAAGCGCAGACGTGCTGCCGTTTTTAGCCAAAAAGACCATTAAGTGGGGAAAATCTGCCAGCCAATACACGCAAGAGGGCTTAGATGCAATCTCCGCGCACATTGGTACGCATTTTGTCTCTTTCAAAATATCTACGCACGAAGATGAATTTATCAGCACAGTAAAAGCGGCTATTAAATCTGGCGATATTATCCGTACGCAAATTACACCAGCAAACCTAAAGCAAGTATTCGATAAATGGGTGGTAATGGTGGGGCGTGAGATAGGTGGTGTGGATGAAGACGATTACGCGCTACTGTTTTTTGCCGATATTATGCACGATGGCACTGCATCTACCCACGAAAACTTACCTGCTGCCTTGCTGCATAAAGACGGCAAGCCAGTATTTGCGCTGGCCGGCAAAATGTACGAACTCGGTAGCAAAGAAGGTTACCGCCAGTTTTGGGCTATTTACCATAAA
>JANMBK010000247.1:0-2720 GCA_031360365.1 Methylophilaceae bacterium | reverse complement strand
ATTACAAATGACGCTAATTGGTAACGAAAATATGATGGAAGGAAATTAACATGGATTTTTCTAAATTTACCAAAGAGTTCACAAGACGTGATTTTTTCAGATTAGCTGCTGCTGGCATTGCTGCATCTACTGTTAGCAAAGCAGCCATGGCGCGTCTACCAGAGATTGTGGTTGCAGAAACCGCCGACACACAACCTATACTAATCCCCAATACTGGCAGGCCTTACCAACCAGTCACCACCCTAAATGGTTGGAGTTTGCCGTGGCGGATGAACAATAATGTAAAAGAGTTTCACTTAGTGGCAGAGCCCGTAAAACGCGAAATGGCGCCTGGTATGGTGGCTAATTTGTGGGGTTATAACGGTCAAAGCCCAGGCCCGACTATTGAGGTGGTAGAAGGAGATCGCGTGCGTATTTTCGTGACCAATCGTTTGCCCGAAGTCACCAGTATTCATTGGCATGGTCAACGCTTACCAAACGGTATGGATGGCGTGGCAGGGCTAACACAGCCACCAATTCAACCTGGTAAAACCTATGTGTATGAGTTTGAGGCTAAGCGCGCGGGCACGTTTATGTATCACCCACATGCTGACGAAATGACGCAAATGGCCATGGGCATGATGGGTAGCTGGATTACCCATCCTAAAAATCAAAACTTGCATAAAGTTGACCGTGATTTTGTTTTTTTACTAAACGCTTATGATATAGACCCAGGCAGCTACACGCCTAAAGTAAACACTATGCTCGATTTTAATTTGTGGACATTTAATAGCCGTGTGTTTCCTGGCATTTCACCAATAGTGGCTAAAAAGAATGATAAAGTGCGCATTCGTGTAGGTAATTTAACCATGACCAATCACCCCATTCATCTGCACGGGCACGAGTTTGAAGTGGCGGGCACAGATGGCGGTTGGGTGCCAAAAACGGCACGATGGCCGGAAGTAACCACCGATATTGCAGTTGGCCAAATGCGCGCCATAGAGTTTGTGGCAAACGAGCTGGGCGATTGGGCGCTACATTGCCATAAATCGCACCACACCATGAATGCCATGGGGCATGATGTACCCACGCTAATTGGTGTCAGCCAGAAAGGCATTGCGCGTGAGTTTTCTAAATTAGTACCCGATTACATGAGCATGGGCGAAACGGGTATGGCTGAGATGTCTGAAATGAGCGAGACGATGGAGATGCCACTGCCTGAAAATACACTGCCGATGATGACAGGCAAAGGCCAATTTGGCAATATTGATATGGGCGGTATGTTTACTGTGCTAAAAGTGCGACATAATGTTGCAAAAAACAATAACGCTGATCCTGGTCATTATCAACACCCAAAAGGCACTGTAGCGTATGAGTTGTTAGATAATGCTACTTTGCCCACTGCAGCTAAGCAAAAAAACGCGCCAGAAACCAAACCTGCTATAGAGTTTGATGTGAGAAAGCCACAAATGGGCGGGGCTGGACATAAAAATATGGAGCATTAAAAAATGATAACAAAATTTGTGATTATCAAATATATCGTTACCGCCGCAGTGGTGGTGATTGTTTCAGAGTTTGCGAAAGTCAGTGATAAGCTCGGTGGCTTGATAGCCTCGCTGCCACTAGTGACGGTGCTTGCGTTGATATGGCTTTATATTGAAAAACAACCCATAAGCAAAATTGCCAATCATGCTTATTACACGTTTTGGTATGTGATACCTACGTTACCTATGTTTTTGCTGTTCCCCTATTTATTACCAAAGCTAGGTTTTTGGCCGAGTTTATTTGCGTGCATCGCGTTTACCTTGGTGATTTTTTATGTGTATGCCTTGGTGTTAAAACAGTTTGGCATTGATTTGTTGTAATGAATCAACGCTGGGATATTTTTTGCAAAATAGTCGATAATTTTGGTGATATTGGCGTCTGTTGGCGTTTGGCGCGGCAATTGCAGGTAGAGCGTGGCTTATATATTCGATTGTGGATTGATGATTTGCGCGTTGCGCAGGCGCTTATTCCTAGTTTAGTTGTTGATAAAAACGTACAAATTTGTGATGAAATTATCCTATTAAAATGGGACGGTGCTGCCGATTTTGGCGAAGCGGCAGAAGTAGTCATCGAAACATTTAGTTGTGAGTTGCCGTCCACTTATTTGGCTGCAATGGTTCAACAAAAGTCTAAATGGATCAATTTAGAATATTTATCTGCCGAGCCTTGGGTAGGTGATTTTCACTCAAAACCATCACCGCAAGCGAATGGTTTAACGCGATACTTTTACTTTCCGGGTTTTACTGAAAACACGGGTGGCTTGATTCGCGAACTCAATATTGAAGCGGCGCGCGAAACTACGATTGAAGCCACTATTGAAAGCACGATAAAAATATCACTTTTTTGTTATCAAAATGCGCCAATACATGACTTGTTAAATGCCCTGCAGGCCAATAATCATGCGGTCTCAGTCTATGCGCCTGAAAGTAGTATTTTGCCGCAAATCGCAGATTTTTTTGACGCAGAAACAATAGGTGTTGGTGACAATTTGTCGCGTGATAACTTGCATGTACATATTCTACCGTTTTTGTCGCAAATGGATTATGACCAACTTTTGCGTGACTGCGACATTAACTTTGTGCGTGGCGAAGATAGCTGGGTTCGTGCCATTTGGGCAGCTAAGACATTTATCTGGCAACCCTATTTACAAACTGAAAATACGCATATTAAAAAGCTAAAAGCTTTTATTGATGTGT
>JANMBK010000238.1:0-10665 GCA_031360365.1 Methylophilaceae bacterium | reverse complement strand
CTTATTAGCCAAATAGCCAGCATGGTGCAGGCCAAACTAAACACACTGCCCCATACCAAAGGCACGATAATGCCTGCAGAAATAGTAGAAAATAACATTTGAATAAATGCCTGCCCCGATGCTGCTGTGCCGCGAATTTTTGGGTGCCGATCGAGCGCAGCCAATGAAACAATTGGCATCACTAAGGCCATGCCAATATTAAACAACGCGATTGGAAAAATGTTGTAAACCGGCTTGGCTGGTAACCAATAGCAGATGGCAAGGTTAAGCAAAACTACCGCGAACATCCAGGTATAGGCAGCTTTTAACACCCGTTTTGTCGAATATTTACCTGCTGCACGCTTGGCCAAATACGAACCCAAAATCATGCCCACTACAGTAGGAATAAATAAATAAGCATATTGCTGTGGTGCAAGCCCAAGTAGCTTGCCCAAAAACATCGGGCTGCCCAAAACATAGATAAAAAATGCGGAGAATACCGCACCTAAAGAAATACACAGTTTTGCAAATTCCGCATCGCTAAAAATGGTTTTGTAGCTGGTGAGTACGTTTTTTGCAGAAAGCGTTAAGCGCTTTTCTGGCGGCATCGTTTCTGGCAAAAACTTTACTGCCGCCCATAAACTTATAGCAGCGTATATCGCCAAAAATACAAAAATACTTTGCCAGCTAAAGCCTAGCAAAGCGCCGCCAATGATGGGCGCCACCGCAGGCGCAATGCCAAACAACATTTGAATAGTCGCCATGACGCGCTGCGCTTGGGCACCTTCAAATAAATCACGCACCATGGCGCGCGCCACCGTGTTGCCCGCGCCACCGCTAGCACCTTGCAGGGCTCTAAAAAACCATAAGGTTTCTACATTAGGGGCAAAGGCGCAGCCGATTGAAGCTAACACAAAAATACTCAAGCCCCATTTAATAGTGGCAATGCGGCCAATCGAATCTGAAATGGCGCCATGCCATAGCGTCATTACAGCATAAGGTAACAAATACACCGCCAAACTTTGCTGAATGTGCACGTCGGATGTCACTAAATCAGCGCCCATGGCATGAAATGCAGGTAAATAGGTATCAATGGCGAAAGGCGCCAATGCGGCCAGCGCAGCTAAGACGTAAACCAGTAAATTAGAATGTTTATCCATTAAATTTTATATTTCTTGTATACAAAAAAGGCGCATCATCTTTTAAAGACAATGCGCCATCGATTATAGCGATAGACTAAGGTAACGCGTGAAATTCTTCTACGCGTTCTTTGTCGCCTGCTGCGTATTTTTTAGAGTTTTTGTCGGTTCTGAAAATAATTGGTTGTGATGCCAATACTGGATTTTTACTGTCTTCGATGGCTTTTTCAATCAGATGATGATTGGGTGAAAGCGAACAAACAGGGTCTGCACTTTCAGCATCACCTGAAAGTAAAAATGCTTGGCAGCGGCAGCCTGCCAAATCATTCATTTTTTCTGGGCAAGTGACGCACGGACCTTTCATCCAAGCCGTGCCACGGTATTTATTAAACGCAGGGCTATCTTTCCAAGCCCATTCTAAGCCCTTTTCACGCACGTTGGGGAACTGCATATTCGGCAACACCCGCGCCGAATGACATGGCAACACATCACCGTTAGCGGTGACAATCATAAACACTTCGCCCCAGCCGTTCATACATTTTTTGGGGCGATTGCCAAAATAATCAGGCACCACGAAAAATATTTTCATTTTGTTGCCGACTTTTTGGCGAAACTCGTTGGTAATGCGTTCCGCTTCATCAATTTGCTCTTTAAGCGGCATCAATTGGCTGCGATTCACCAAGCTCCAGCCGTAATATTGCGTGTTCGCCAATTCAACATAATCAGCACCTAATGCTTCAGCCATTTCGAGGATTTCTTTAATATGGCCAATGTTATAGCGGTGAATCACCACGTTTAGCACCATTGGGTAACCGTGATTTTTAATCATGGCGGCGACTTTTTTCTTCAGCTCAAAGGTTTTTGTATTCGTAATAAAGTTGTTAATTTCTTCAGTAATATCATGCATGGACAACTGAATATGGTCCAAACCACCGTCTTTAAAGGCTTGAATACGTTTTTCGGTGAGGCCAACACCAGAAGTAATCAGGTTGCTGTAATAGCCGAGATTTTTTGCTTCAATGACAATCTCTTCAATGTCATCGCGCAATAGCGGTTCGCCGCCTGAAATACCGAGTTGAATGGCGCCCAGTTTGCGCGCATCACGCAGCGCTTGAATCCATTGCTCGGTGCTTAGCTCATTTTGCGTATGCTTATCGTAATCGGTTGGGTTGTAACAAAAGGCACAATGCAACGGGCAACGATACGTTACTTCTGCCAGCAACCATAAAGGTTGTGTGTGCGTAATATTCGCTGCAACGCCATTATTTTGCGGTTGGTTTTGAGCATGTACAGCCATTTGTACGGCTGAATCACCTAAAGAATTTTGTGTCATTTTGCTACCTCTATCTTTAAAAACTAATTAAGCTTGCGAATCCAAGCTTTGCCATATGCCATGTCAAACATGCCAATGATGTCAGCTTCAATGTTAACCGCATCAGGAAAAGCGGCTTTTAGTTCAGTTACAATATCGCCTACAGAAGCTTTGCCATCCAAGCGTTTAATCACCTCACCGGCACCACCATGCAGTTTGACCATGCCTTCAGGAAAAAGTATCACATAACTTTGCTGTGCTTCTTCCCATTGAAAACGATGGTGCAGCGCAATGGCGTAAATGTCACTGCTTTTTATATTGTCTTCTGTCTTATTTTCCATGGCTATTTCTTATATTATTAGTCAAAATTAAACTATTTAAAATCAATCACGGGTTGATGAAAATAATCTTTTCCATCAACCTTAATATCCAGCGTTGATGCCAGCATAATCGAATCGGCAATTACCCATAAAACATTCAATTTAAATTGCAAAATATCCAGCGCTTTTAACTGCATCTCACGCGAAGTGCTAAAGTAATCCAGCGTCACACCTAAACCCTGCTCTACATCACGCCTCGCTTCTGTGAGGCGCTTTTTAAAGTAGCTTAAACCCTCTTCCTTAATCCACGGGTACATGGTTGGCCACGAGCTAATGCGCTGCTGATGAATGTGCGGCGCAAATAGTTCTGTCAGGCTAGAACACACGCTTTCTTGCCAACTGCGCTGTTTAGCGAAGTTTACATAAGCATCCACAGCAAATTTCACACCTGGGCTGACCATTCTTAGGCTTACTACTTCTTCACGCGTTAAGCCAACTGCGTGACCCAATTGAATCCAAGCCTCAATGCCGCCTACGGCTTTTTGGTCATCCGTATCCACGCCATCGTGATCAGTAATACGCACAATCCACTGTTTACGTACTTCTACGTCATCGCAATTAGATAAAATCGCCGCGTCTTTCATCGGGATAGAAATTTGATAGTAAAAACGATTCGCCACCCAGCATTGCAGCTGCTCTTTGCTTAGCTTGCCTTCATACATCATCACATGAAACGGATGATAAATATGATAGCCCTTACCTTTTTCGCGCAGTTTTTCTTCAAACTCTTCGCGCGTCCATGGTAGGTTTTGTGCCGCTGCGTTCATGCTCTAATCTCTCTTAATTAACTAGTTTATTGCTTTATTTATAGCTTAATTTTTAATGCATCTTATTTCGATGCTCTACGAGCCAATATCTATGAGGCTTACAGAGGCATTAAAAACTCTCGTGCATTCTATAGCATTATATCCATGCCATCGTATGCGACTTCTATGCTGTGCTCATTCAAAATTGCTCGCTCTGCAGAATCTTCTCTTAAAATTGGGTTGGTGTTGTTGATATGTATCAATACTTTACGCACTGCTTGACCATTTTTAGAACCAAACTCATCAAGCTTTTCTATCATGCCGCCTTCGCCCGATTGCGGATTGTGGCCGATAGAGCGCGCTGTTTTGGTCATCAAACCCATAGCAATCATTTCGGTATCGGTCCAAAACGTACCATCAACCATAATACAATCGGCTTGACTCATCAGCACAGGCAAATGCGGTTCAATCTCGCCTAAACCAGGCGAATACCAACATTTTTTACCGGTACTGATTTCTTCAATCAACACACCAATCGTATCGCCGGCTTTGGGGTCGTTACGATGCGGTGAATATGGCGGCGCAGCACTTTTTAATGCTACAGATGTAAATTTAAGATTAGGCACATTGGGGATGGTAAAACTGGTTTTGCCGTCAATTGGTACATCATGGCGGTTAATGCCACAGTAGTGTCCCAAAATATTTAATATTTGGTTACCAGTAGTCAAATCTTCATACACCATATCCGTACAATAAATCTCGCGCTTTACTTTGCCTTCGCGCAACATAAACAAACCCGTAGTATGGTCAATCTGCGCATCAATCAGCACGACTGCTTGAATACCTGAATCTCTAATATTTCTGCCTGGCTGCAGCGGCGCAAAATCTTGAATTTGTTGCAGCACATCGGGTGAGGCATTAAATAACACCCAATCCACGCCATTGCCAGAAACACAAATGGATGACTGCGTGCGTTTTGTGGCTTTGATGGTGCCTTTACGCAAGCCATCACAATTGGGGCAATTACAGTTCCATTGCGGAAAACCGCCGCCCGCAGCGGCGCCTAGTACATGAATATGCATGAGATTCTTTGCTTAATTAATAAAACTAGATTTTACGCTTAAAAAAATTTGCTTTTGCATCTTTTGGGTGCAAAAAAAGCGTGGCTTTGTTAAATTAGAAGACAGCTTTTTTATGCAAAAAAAAGGCTGTCTTACAACAGCCTTTTGTCAATCAGCAAAAAGCTAATTATTTATTCATTACGTACATTGTTACTTCAAAGCCAAAACGCATTTCTGTAGCTGCTGGTGTTGTCCACATGATAATTTCCTTTAAGTAAGTTAACAATTTCGTTGTGAGTTAAGTAGTGCTACAACGTGAAGCAAATTCTGCGCGCTATTGAGCGCTAGCAACACTGCAAAGATACCGAATAACACCTAAGTAAATTCATGATGCCAATACCTGCTAAAACCTATGTTTAAATCGTTTTTAATCGACGCGTTCGCACTGACTCAGCAAGTTTATTCAACACTTCAACAGTCTCATCCCAGCCCAAACACGCGTCTGTAATTGATTTGCCATATTCCAGTGTGCAACCAGGCGTATGCTCTTGACGGCCTTCATTCAAGTGCGACTCCAGCATTACGCCCATAATTCTGCTTTCACCTTGACTGAGTTGCGCGGCGATATCGTGCGCCACATTTTTTTGTAATTTATAATCTTTTTGGCTATTGGCATGGCTGCAATCTACCATTAATCTAGGTGCTAATCCTGCTGTAGCAAGGTTCGCACAAGCCGCGTCTACACTAGTACTGTCAAAATTAGGTGTTTTGCCACCGCGTAAAATGATATGACAATCATCGTTGCCATTGGTTGAGAAAATCGCGGCTTTACCCTCTTTGGTAAAAGACAGGAAATGATGCGGTGTTTCCGCAGTTTTTATCGCATCAATCGCTACTCGCACGTTGCCATCAGTGCCATTTTTAAAGCCAACAGGGCACGATAAGCCAGAGGCCAATTCGCGATGCACTTGTGATTCTGTGGTGCGAGCGCCTATAGCGCCCCAACTCACTAAGTCAGCAGTGTATTGCGGCGTAATGGTGTCTAAAAATTCCATGGCTGCAGGCATACCCAGCTCGTTTACATCCAATAGAAATTTGCGCGCAGTCTCTAAGCCCTCGTTAATATCATAACTACCATCCAAATGCGGGTCGTTAATTAAGCCTTTCCAACCTACGGTAGTGCGCGGTTTTTCAAAATAAACGCGCATCACAATCTGCAAATCAGCTTCCAGCTTTTCACGCACATCTAGCAGTCGTTTTGCATACTCAAGCCCTGCTTTAGTGTCGTGAATAGAACAAGGCCCTACAATCACCAATAAACGGTCATCTGCACCATGCAAAATGCGATGAATGGCCGCGCGTGTTTGCAGTATATTCTGGGTTGAATCTGTGCCTTCTTTTATGCGACTCAGTAAAGCCAAAGGGGTAATCAATGGCTTAATCTCGAGAATGCGCACATCATCTGTCGCAAGCTTCTCGTATTGGTTTTTTTCAAGTTCTGTCATTTATTACCACTTTTTATAATCATTTCTAATACTTCTAAAAATCGAGCATTTTCGCTAAACAATCCGACACTAACCCGTAAATAATCTGGCATTTCATAATTAGCGATTTGCCTCACAATGACGCCATTTTGCAGCAGTTTTTGGTTTACATCGCTAGCGTTTTTAATTGCAAAACTGACAAAGTTTGCCTGCGAAGAGATGTATTCTAACCCTAATTTTTGTAAACCTTGCTCCAACTGTATCATCCCAGCTTTATTTGCGGCATAGCTACGCGCAACAAAATCATCATCTGCCAAGCTCGCCACCGCTGCAACCTGTGCAATGCTATTCACATTAAACGGCTGACGTACACGATTCAACATATCGGCCACATCCGCATGCATTAAACCAAAACCGATACGCAAGCCTGCTAGACCATACGCTTTAGAAAACGTGCGTGAAATAATGAGATGCTCGAACTGTGCTAACCAGCTAATCGCATCAGACTTATCTTCTGCACTTAAATATTCGTCATATGCTTCATCTAATACAATTAGCACATGCTTAGGAACCGCATGTATAAAGGCGCGCAGAGCATCCTTTTTTAACAGTGTGCCCGTTGGATTGTTCGGATTTGCAATAAAAATAAGTTTGGTTTTTGGTGTAATAGCACTTAAAAACCCATCTAAATGATGTCCATAATTTTTAGCTGTAACAACAATGCCTGTGGCGCCCACGGCTTGCGTGACGAGTGGATAAACAGCAAATGCGTGCTGCGAGTAAATTGCCTCATCACCCGCTTGTAAATAGGCGCGCGCCGCCAGCTCTAATATGTCATTAGAGCCGTTGCCAAACACAATTTGATTTTTTGCAATGCCAAACTTTTGGCTCACCGCGTCGCGTAGCGCAAAGCTGTTGCCATCTGGGTAGCGTGCAATATCTGCGATTGCATCCTCAATCGCCATTTGCGCTTTGGGGCTAATGCCCAGTGGGTTTTCGTTAGAAGCCAGTTTAACGATATCGGCTTCATTTAAGCCCATTTCACGTGCAAGCTCACTTATCGGCTTTCCACCTTGGTATGGGGCAATGGCGCGGATATAATCGGGAGCTAACTTATTGATATTCATACAAAAATACTAGCGCCTAAACAATTGCTACTGGATAAGAACCGAGCACCTTCAGAAAAGAAGCGCGTTGCGCGCAGTCGTCCAATGCAGCCTTCACTTTTTCATCTAACTGATGTCCTTCAATGTCCACGAAAAATACGTAATCCCATAAACCTTGCTTAGATGGGCGAGACTCAAACTTGGTCATGCTGACACCATGACGCGAAAGCGGTTCTAGCAATTCCACCATCGCGCCAGGTTTATTTTGTGAGGTCATCACAATGGATGTTTTATCCGCACCAGAAGGCGCCACATCATGACTGCCTAGGACTAGAAATCGTGTCGTATTTTTCGGATCATCTTCTATGTTTTCAGCCAGCACATTAACACCAAAAATTTCTGAAGCGCGCTTACTTGCAATGGCAGCTGAGTCAAAAATATCTAATCCTGGATTAGTCAAAAATCTTACAGCTTCAGCATTGCTCACTTTTGCTTCAAGATGTACATTCGGCAAAAATCTATTTAGCCACTCATGACATTGTGATAGTGATTGAGAGTGAGAATACACTCTTTTAATTTTGCTAATATCTTCTGCTACAGAAATTAAACAATGATGTATCGGCAATGTAATTTCACCGCAAACTTTAAGTGGTGAAGCCAACAAAAGATCTAAAGTTAATCCCACTGCGCCTTCAGTCGAGTTTTCTACAGGCACCACGCCATAATCGGCCTGTCCCGCCTCAATCGTACGGAACACTTCATCAATACTGCCGCACACCACGGCTTGGCGACCAAGGCCAAACTGCTTCAACGCCGCTTCTTCACTATACGTACCAAGCGGCCCAAGAAAAGCGATTGAAAGTTCTTGCTCTAGCGCACGACAATTGGCCATTACGCCGCGAAAAATATGACTGACCGCCTCATTGGAGAGCGGTCCAGCATTATTGGCTTGCAGTCGGCGTAAAATCTGCGCTTCGCGCTCTGGCCGATAAATCACACCATCGTCTTTTAGGCTACCAATTTTGCGTGCCAGTGCTGCGCGCTCATTAACCAGCGTTAACAGCTGCTCGTCAATGGCATCAATTTGATCACGGTGTAGTTTTAGTTGCTCGCTCATTATCGGCGACTACTCCTGCTTTTGCGGTAATTCACGCACATTCATGACACCCGCAATCGCCTTAACTTTACTCAACGCTGTTTGCGGTGCGGGGCTATCCAAATCGAGCATGGTATATGCAATATCGCCACGTGATTTATTCACCATATTGTGAATATTAATGCCCGCATTAGCCATCGCTGTAGAAATTTGCCCCACCATATTGGGGATATTAGCACTGACCACTGCTACGCGGTGCGGCGCTTCTCGTGGCATATACACAGAAGGGAAATTGACTGAGTTACTAATATTACCGTTATCTAAATATTCACGCACCTGATCTACCACCATCACCGCGCAATTATCCTCGGCTTCTTGTGTAGAAGCGCCCAAGTGCGGCAATGCCACCACATTGGGGTGAGATTTCATGCGGTCGGTAGGGAAGTCGCACACGTAAGCGCGCAGCTTTTTGCTGTTAAGACCATCTATTACAGCTTGCTCGTCAATCACACCTTCACGTGCAAAATTAATGAGCACCGCGCCATGCTTCATCATGGCAACGCGCTCTGCATTCACCAAATGTCGCGTCGCGTCGATGAGCGGCACATGCAAAGTAATAAAATCGCTATGCTTAAAAATATCATCCACACCCAACACACGCTTTACCTCAGAAGACAAACGCCAAGCTGCATCAACAGTAATTTCAGGATCATAGCCCAGCACTTTCATGCCGAGTTTAAGGGCCGTATCGGCTACCATGCCACCCACCGCACCTAAGCCAACAATACCCAAGGTACGGTTCGGCAATTCGACGCCAACGAAATTCTTTTTGCCTTCTTCAACTACTTTAGACAAGGTCGCATCGTCGCCTTGCAAGCCCGCCACAAAGCGCATCGCAGGACCAATATTACGAGCGGCAATGAGCATGCCCGCCAACACTAATTCTTTGACAGCATTGGCATTGGCGCCAGGCGTATTAAACACCACCACGCCGCGTTTACTCATATCAGTAATGGGAATATTGTTGGTGCCCGCTCCTGCGCGACCAATAGCCTGCACGCTGGCGGGGATGTCCATATCATGCATTTTGGCAGAACGTACCAAAATGGCATCTGGTTTCAACATTTCGCTGCTAATTTCATACTGCTCTGCGGGTAACCGCTTGGTGCCTAGCGAAGCAATCTTATTTAGAACCAGTACTTGATATTTACTCAAACCGTATTCCCCCAATTTAAACTAATTTTAGCTATTATTTTTTTCAAAGTCTTTCATATAATCCACCAACACTTTCACACCTTCTATTGGCATGGCGTTATAAATAGAAGCGCGCATACCGCCTACCGAGCGATGGCCTTTTAACTGCAACAAGCCTTTATCTTTAGCACCTTTAAGGAAAGCCTCATCCAAGGCCTCGTCTTTTAGGGTAAATGGCACATTCATACGCGAGCGATTTTGTTTATTCGTAGGACAGCCATAAAAATCTGTCGAATCTAAATAATCGTACACCATACTAGATTTTTGAATGTTGATTTTTTCCATCGCCGCTAAGCCACCCTTGGCCTTAAGCATTTTAAACACTAAGCCAGACACATAAATCGCGTAGGTAGCGGGTGTGTTGTACATTGAGTCGTTATCAGCCTGTACTTTATAGTCGCTCATGGCAGCCGTTGCAGGTAGCGTCTCACCAAGCAAGTCTTCGCGCACAATCACGATACATAGGCCTGCTGGGCCGATATTTTTTTGTGAGCCTGCGTAAATTAAACCATATTTGCTCACATCAATAGGTCGCGACAAAATATGCGATGACATATCGGCCACCAGAGGTACTTTGCCCGTATCAGGCGTCCAAAAAATCTCTACGCCAGCGATGGTTTCATTTGAACAATAATGTACATAAGCCGCATCAGGGTTGAGCCTCCATTGATCTTGCGTTGGCGCATAACTAAAGTTTTTATCGGCTGATGTTGCAACCACATTAACCTCACAATATTTTTTGGCTTCTGCAATCGCTTTTTTAGACCACTCACCGCTGTTCAAGTAATCTGCGGTCTTTTTTCCGCGCAATAAATTGATGGGTATATTCGAAAACTGGGTCGATGCGCCGCCTTGTAAAAACAATACTTTATAGTTGCTTGGAATGCCCATCAATTCACGTAAATCAGCCTCAGCCTCAGCTTGAATCGACATATATTCTTTACCGCGATGCGACATTTCCATCACCGACATGCCTGAACCATGCCAATCAAGCAATTCAGCTTGTGCTTGTGTTAGTACTTCTTTTGGCAATACGGCTGGGCCGGCAGAAAAATTGTAAATCGTTGTCATTGCTTACTTTTCCTTAACTAATACTATTAAAAATATT
>JANMBK010000170.1:0-7669 GCA_031360365.1 Methylophilaceae bacterium | reverse complement strand
TATGATTGCACGCCTAAATGGGCTATTGATAGAAAAATCACCACCACTTATTGTGTTAGATTGCGGGGGTGTAGGTTATGAAGTTGAGGTGCCAATGAGCACCTTTTATAACTTGCCAGAGCTTGGTGCCAAAGTTAATTTACTCACTTATATGGTGGTGCGCGAAGATGCACAGTTACTGTATGGCTTTGGCACAGAGCAAGAAAAAAGTACATTTAAACAATTGCTTAAAGTAAACGGTATAGGGGCAAAATCAGCTCTTTCTATTTTAAGCGGTGTTAGCATTGAAGATTTAATACAGGCAGTGAGCATGCAAGAAGTAGGCATGTTGACGCGCATCCCTGGCATAGGCAAAAAAACGGCAGAGCGTTTGTTGCTGGAGCTAAAAGACAAATTTGGTGCGGCAGGCTTAGCTTCGGCGGGTAGCCTAAAATCTGCCAGCCACGATATTCTTAACGCACTGATTGCTTTGGGCTACAATGACCGAGAGGCGCTGTTGGCAGCGAAGCAGTTGCCAGCCGATATTGGTGTGGCAGAGGGTATTAAGCAGGCGCTAAAACTCTTGTCAAAATAAATCAACCTTCATAAGGATGGCTGAAAATGAAACAGTTTTTTTTAGTTTTTATACTGCAGTTATTCTTTACGGCTTGCGGTCAGCAATCTCCTAACACTGCGCCAGAAGCAGCATCTGCGTCTGCACCAATGGAGCGTAGCATGGGTAAAATGGCTGCCGATGTTCAGGGTGGTGCAGAGCAAGGTCTTACCGAGATAAGTGAGCCTCAACCAAGTCAGCCAGTTGGCGACTCCACTAGCGTTAAAAAATACATCGCGCTACGTCACAATTTGCAAATTGAAACACCTGCCGAGAAAATGCAAGCAGCTTTTGATGCTTCCATAAAACATTGCGAGGCGCTCAATTGCCAACTGTTAAGTGCAAATTATAATAAAGAAACGCCCTACAGCCCGCCATCAGCAAGCCTTTACGTGCGGATTCCTCCTAGAAATGTAGAGATATTTTTAAGCGGTTTGGCCAACAACGGTGAGGTGATGCAGCATGGCCGCGATAGTGAAGATAAAACCAGTCAAGTGGTGGATACCGATGCGCGAATTAAAAACTTGACTGAGCTACGCGATAGATTACGTTTAATGCTCACCGATAAAAGTGCAAAGTTTAAAGATATTATTGAGGTGGAACGCGAGTTATCCAACACGCAAAGTCAGTTAGATAGTATGTTGAGCATGCGTAAAATACTCTCACAAGAAACCGATTTGGTGGCAGTCAATATTAATTTCTCTGCCGCTCAAGGCATTACCGAGCAAGGCTTTTTTGCACCTGTGGCACGCGCAATTAAAGACGCAGGGCGAGTGATGATGGAAAGCCTTGGTGGCGTGATTACGTTTGTGATGAGCGCTATTCCGTGGCTATTGATTGGTATTCCAGTGTTGTGGTTAGTACGCAGATACTGGGTAAAAATCAAGACCAAATTCATGTAAGGAATAAAATATGCATCTAAAAGTACATACTTTGTTCATTGGCTTAATTACCGCCTTATGTACGTTTGCCGCCCCAGCTGAAGAAAACTACCCTGTAGCTTTTGCAGATAATTTATCGGAAGACGATTATTTAGGCGAATTGCCCAAGGTGCTCACCGTTTCTAGGTTGGCTCAGTCCATTGCAGATGCGCCATCTGCAGTCACGGTGATTGATCGTGCAACCATAAGAGCCTCAGGTGCGGTGGATATTCCTGAGTTATTTAGGTTAGTACCAGGCATGTATGTGGGTATTAATGCGGGCTATGTTTACAGCACCAACCATGCAGTCAGCTATCACGGTATGACAACGGCTTATCCGGGCAATATGCAGGTGCTCATTAATGGTCGCTCGGTATATACGCCCTTATTTGGCGGTGTAAAATGAGTGAGCTACCAGTTGCATTAATGGATATTGAACGCATAGAAGTTACACGTGGCCCTAATGCGGCTAGTTATGGGGCGAATGCATTTGCCGCGACTATTAATATTTTAACTTCTACACCCGCCGAAACGCCTGCCAATAGCGTATTAGCTACACATGGCAATGGACGTAATGAGGCATTTTATCGCCACGCGGGTAAAACTGGCAATTTGGGTTACCGAGTGACGACTGGATATCGTCAAGATGATGGCTTGGATGACCGCAACGATTTTAAGCGTACCCGTTTTGTGAGCGCACAAGCCGATTATCAGTTTAATTTTAATAATGACTTGGAATTTGAGTTTGGCTTGACAGAGGGCGCGCGCGGCGAGGGCAATATTGAGGAGGACAATATCGTATTTTTACCACGTACCAAGCAAATAAATAATTATTTTGGGCTGGCGCGTTGGAAGCATCAGTTAAGCGAGACCAGCGAATTTCAGTTGCAGGCCTATCACAGCCATGACCGCTCAGACGATAAAACCACTTCGGCGAATTTGCGACCAGTCATTGCGACGCTAGACCCTGTATTTGGCCCTATTATTGCGGCAGGTTTGGTGAGTGATAACCTTCGTATTAACAACGAAGTCATTAGCGAGCGTACCGATATTGAGGGACAACATACTTTTGCAGTTGGGGACAGTATTCGCAGTGTGTGGGGGGTGAGCGCGCGGCAAGACACTACTTACGCGGCCCATTATTTGGGAAATAAAAAAACGGATAGATTTAATTTGCAGCGTTTATTTGGGCATGTGGAATGGCGCCCACATAGCATGTGGACGGTGAATACAGGCGCAATGCTAGAGCATAATGATTTTACTGGCACCGATATTTCA
Organism: Methylophilaceae bacterium; assembly: GCA_031360365.1. Classification (GTDB taxonomy): domain Bacteria; phylum Pseudomonadota; class Gammaproteobacteria; order Burkholderiales; family Methylophilaceae; genus Methylotenera_A. The sequence goes on along the minus strand of JANMBK010000170.1, from coordinate 4,879 downwards.
CCTCGCGCCAGCCTTAATTTTAAACCACATATGAATCATGCTTTGCGTTTGGGGGTTTCCAGTGCATTGCGCACACCTAATTATGTCGAGGAAAAGTTTGATCAAAAATATGTTGTGGAAACCACCTTGCCAGCACCATTTCCACGCGCACTTTTACTACAAATCTTAGCGGATAAAGGCAATGTCGATCCTGAGCAAATTATTTCGAGAGAGTTAGGATATATCGGCAAATTTAGTGGCTTGCAGCTAGATGCGCGTTTATTCAGCGATCGCATCACCGATGTCATTCGCTTTAATGAGCGTGCCGATTTTACTGTGCCCGCAGACGTGCTATTACTTAACCCGACTAATGTAGATACTGGATTGAATAGCGGCGCGGCAAAAGTGGAAGGTTTGGAGTTGCAAACCAATTGGAAGATAAGCAGTAAAACCAATTTGCTACTTAATCACTCACATATTCGAATTCGTGAAACCCAAAATGGGCTGGAGAGAAACTTCACTAAATCGATGCCTGTAAACACGCTTACCGCTATACTAACCCATGATTTTAGTAATGGTTGGGATGCAAGTCTAGCTTATTATCAAACTAGTGAGACTACCCAGTTGGGTGATGGCGATCCTGTCGATTTAATACGAAAATGCGATGTTAGATTGGCGCGAAAATTTAATTCAGGCTAATGGACTGGTGAAGTTTCTGGCGTAGTAGAGAATTTGTTTAATGATTATTACGAAGAGTTTGCCGATTACAACACGCTTAAAAGGCGTGCACGCATCAATGTAAGGTTAGATTTTTAAGTGTTTCTTAATTTTATAGAGAGATTTAATCAAATAAACGATTTTGTTAACTGCTTATACCAAAATTAACTGTTTTATAAAGCTAATAGCCAGTTTGGCGCTAGTGTTGGGCTTGCTCGTACCTAATATTGCGCGAGCATATACCGGCATTACCATTGTGATGAGTGCGTCAACAGATTCTAACCTAGAATTTGTAGACGCATTTAAAGCAGAACTAATAAGCGTAAAAAATACAAACTTACGCGTCAAGGTAATTGATTTAAGTGAAGTGGAAAAACTTGTTGTGGCGGAAAACAGCGAATTGGTGATTGCACTGGGCGTGAAAGCAATGAGTGCTTCGAGCAAACTAAAAGTGACTACCCCTGTGTTAGGCGTATTTACACCGTTACCCACATTTAATAGCCAGCTGGTCAATAGCAAACGTGAGTTAGGTAATTTTAGTGCTATCGTGTTAGATCAGCCCTATTCCAGACGTTTTTCGCTCATTAAAACAGTGATGCCCTACATAAAAAATTTAGGCTTGCTTATTGGTCCTAGTTCCGTACTTGAAATGGAGAATATAAGAGAGACGGGGGAAGATGCACAATTTAATATCTTGCAACAAAGCATTCAAAAAGAAGCTGATTTAATCCCCCAATTAACGACTCTGCTAGAAATTTCTGACGCACTCATGGCGATTCCAGACGCGCTGGTATATACGCGCGAGACGGTGCAGCCTATTTTACTCACCAGTTATCGCTATCAGAAACCTGTATTTGGTTTTTCACAAACCTATGTAAAGGCGGGCGCCTTGGCGGCCGTTTATAGTACGAGTAAGCAAATGGCAAAGCAAGCAGCAGAAATTGCTATAAAGTCGCAGCAAACGCCTGGCGTGTTGCCCCCACCGCAGGCACCTAAATACTTTTCTGTTGCGGTGAACTATCAAGTTGCCCGCTCACTTAATATTCAAATTTCCGATGAAAACTCAATACATAAAAAAATGTTAGCGTTAGAAAGTTTATCTACTGACGCCTTGACCTTTAGCTTGAAAAATACACCATGAAAAACTTAGGTATTAAAACTAGAGTAATTTTCTTAGGCACAATTCCAGCGCTTCTATTTGCTATGATTTTAGCTGGTTATGCAATATCTAATGTGTTTGAGGTGTTAAACCAATCTTTAAGTGATCGCGGTCGCATTATTGCCGCACAACTTGCCCCTGCTGCAGAATACGGTGTGGTATCAGGTAACAAACAAATATTACAACGCTTAGCGCAGCAGGCACTTTCAAGTGAGCAAGATTTAAGAACGGTGTTGATTTTAGATGAGGATAATCGTGTACTTGCATTAAGTGGGCGCGAGATAACCGTTGAAATGATTGAAAAATTGAACAAGTTAAATGAACTAAAAGTTAAAAATGGCATTATTTTTGCCACGCCTATCCATCGCAGTTTGGTGGAAATTGATGATTTTAGCACCATCGTTGAAGCTGAAAAAGTGCCTAAAAACAATCGTTCTGAGTTGCAAATTGGCAAGGTCTATGTTGAGTTAAGTAATTTAAGTTTGCAAAATATCAAGCAAAATCTAATTACAAAAATGTTGTTAATTAGCCTGTTAGGCTTACTGTTGAGTGCGCTAATTGCTTGGTGGATTGGGCGCAACATCACCAAACCAATTCAAGAAATTGCTTTTGCGGTGAATAAAGTAGGTGAAGGCTTGTTTGCTCACACCATCATCGAAAACTCTAGTGGTGAATTAAAAATTTTACAAAAAGGCTTTAACTCGATGGCAACTAGTTTGAAAAATGCCTATGAGGTTATGCAAGATAAAATTAACGATGCGACTTCTATGTTGACGCATCAGGCGCAACACGATGATTTAACTGGATTAATCAATCGTCGTGAATTTGAAGTCAGACTAGAGCGTAGTTTGAAAAGTGTGCATGAAAATGGGGCACAGCATGTACTGTGTTATCTAGATTTAGATCAATTTAAATTAGTGAATGATACTTGTGGCCATGCGGCGGGCGATGAGCTGCTACGTCAAATAAGTGTGTTGCTGGCTAACAGAATGCGTGATAGAGATACGTTGGCGCGCTTAGGCGGAGATGAGTTTGGCCTGTTATTAGAGAATTGCAGCTTAACCGATGCCAATCAAATTACTAATACACTACTTAAATTGGTGCAAGACTATCGCTTTATCCATGAAGATAAAATCTTCAATATTGGCGTCAGCATTGGTTTAGTGGTGATTAATTCAAACTTTCAAAATGTCAGCGACATTGTGCATGCGGCCGACATGGCCTGTTATTCAGCTAAAAACGCAGGCCGCAATCAGAGCTTCTTATTTAGCTCTGGTGACCTTGAGGTTAAACAGCGTAGAAGCGCTGTGGAAGCGATTTCGGATATTACCGACGAAATTGATGATGAGCAATTTATGCTGTATTGCCAGCCAATTGTGCCACTTTCCAGCAATGAGTCTCAGCAACATCATTATGAAATATTGATTCGAAAAATTAGTCTTGATGGCAATATTATGTTGCCAGTCACGTTTATTCCCTCTGCCGAGCGGTATTTACTGATGCCTAATATTGACAGATGGGTGATAAAAAATACTTTTTCCACATACCGGCAATTGCTTAATATCAGTAATGAAAAATGTAATTACGTGTTTTCAATTAATCTATCTGGCACCTCGCTTGGCGATAAAAGTTTGCTCGGTTATATCCGTGAGCAGTTTATTATTTATGCCATACCGCCAGAAAGCATTTGTTTTGAAATCACCGAAACTGCTGCGATTGTGAATCTAAAAAACACAATTACACTTTTTACTGCATTAAGAAAAATGGGCTGCAGCTTTGCCTTAGATGACTTTGGTAGTGGCATGTCATCATTTATGTATCTCAAAAATTTCGAGGTAGATTATCTAAAAATCGATGGCTCTTTTGTCAAAGATATGGATACAAACAAAATAGACCATGCCATGGTCCGCTCTATTCACAGTGTGGCAGAGGCCATGAACATTAAAACAGTAGCCGAGTTTGTTGAGAATAAAGCTATCTTGAAAGAGCTAAAAAGTATCGGTGTGCATTATGGTCAAGGCTTGTATTTAGGTGAGCCTATTCCAATTAAAAAATTGATTGAGAACTTATCTGTATTTAACTAACGCTTTAGGTTTGGTTAAACTTTGTTTAGTTAAAAATAGGGTTTAACTGATAATAGACTTTAGCTGATAATATAAGCGGGTTATTTAATCAATAAGTACTTATGATAGAGACCGATCGCCTCATTGCCCCTGTTGCCGAAAACCCTCAAGAAGAGGCCATTGAGCGCGCCTTACGCCCAAAAATTTTAGATGAATATGTCGGCCAAGAAAAAGCCAGAAGCCAACTGGAAATTTTCATCAACGCCGCGCGCGGCCGCAGCGAGGCGTTAGACCATGTATTGTTGTTTGGCCCACCGGGTTTAGGTAAAACCACATTAGCGCATATTATTGCGCGCGAAATGGGCGTCAATATGCGCCAAACTTCAGGCCCAGTGCTAGAACGTGCTGGCGATTTAGCGGCCTTGCTGACTAACTTAGAGCCTAACGACGTGCTATTTATCGATGAAATTCACCGTTTAAGCCCAGTTGTCGAAGAGATTTTATACCCTGCTATGGAAGATTATCGGCTGGATATTATGATAGGCGAAGGGCCTGCCGCAAGGTCAGTTAGATTGGACTTGCCGCCATTCACCTTAATTGGCGCGACCACGCGTGCAGGCATGTTGACTAACCCATTACGCGATCGATTCGGTATTGTCTCAAGGCTAGAGTTTTATACCACGGAAGAGCTTGGCCGCATTGTGCATCGCAGCGCTGGTTTGCTAGAGGTAGAAATTACCGAATCTGGCGCGCAAGAAGTAGCGAAACGTTCGCGTGGCACACCGCGCATTGCCAATAGGTTACTGCGCAGGGTAAGGGATTACGCACAAGTAAAATCTGATGGCATTGTCAGTAGCGAAGTCGCCGATGCGGCGCTTAAAATGCTAGATGTAGACAATTTGGGCTTTGATGTGATGGACAGGAAACTACTTAGCGCCGTGCTAGAAAAATTTGGCGGCGG
>JANMBK010000134.1:0-4987 GCA_031360365.1 Methylophilaceae bacterium | reverse complement strand
AGAAATTCGAAACTTGCTTTAAGTTTATCGCTAGCAACCATAATTGCAACAACATTTGCATTACCTGCATTGGCTTCAAGTCATCGTGAAGCACCATTTATTACTCAGATGCCAAAAGTAGATGGTACTGATTTTTATATGTTTAAAAGCTACGAAGCAAACAAAACAGAATTTGTTACTTTAATTGCTAATTATGTGCCATTGCAAGATGCTTACGGTGGTCCAAATTATTTCATGATGGATCCTAACGCCTTTTATGAAATTAAAATTGATAATAACGGTGACTCTATTGGAGATTTAAGTTTTCAATTTCGTTTTACAAACACCAATAAAGACGCAAAATTCGATGGCGTCTCCATCCCACTGGTGGTGAGCGGGCCTGGCATTTCAGCTATTAATGATGTTAATGCAAATGTACGCGAGACTTATTCTGTCACTTTATTTAACGGTAAATCAGGACAATCAAGAGCAATTACGCAGGTTGGTACCAACAGTAAAACTTTTTTTAAACCCTTAGATAATATCGGTAATAAAACAATCCCTGACTATGCCGCTTATGCAGGGCAGCATATTTATGATGTAAATATTCCAGGTTGCGCTACTCCAGGTCGCGTTTTTGTCGGGCAACGTAAAGAGTCCTTTGTGGTTAATTTAGGTGAGACATTCGATTTAATCAACTTAAACCCGCTAGGTGCAGAAACTGGCGAAAAAAATGATTTAGAGGACAAAAACGTAACCAGCATCGCCATGGAAGTACCAACTGTTTGTTTAACCGCGGGCACTGAGCCAGTGATTGGCGGATGGACTACTGCGAGACTTCCACAAACCCGTGTCTTAAATGACAATCCTAACTTCTTCAGGTCATCTGTAGAAAACGGGACATTAACGCAAGTATCACGTCTTGGTATGCCTTTGGTGAACGAAGTGGTTATTGGTTTAAAAGATAAAGACAAGTTTAACAAAAGTATTCCTAAAAATGATGTGCGTGATTTCGGAAATTATATTGTCAACCCTACTTTACCTAAATTAATTGCAGCATTATTCCCCGTCGCAGAAGTGCCTAGTTTCCCACGTACTGATTTGGTATCCGCTTTTGCAACAGGTATTAAAGGGCTTAACCAACCTGCCAATGTAAAACCGGGTGAAATGGTGCGCTTAAATACAGCCATACCTGCAACACCGCTTGCGTCACAAGATCCTCTAGGTGTGCTTAATCTAACGGATTTGGCAGGCTTCCCAAATGGTCGACGTCCTGTAGATGATGTAGTGGATATTTCGTTACGTGTCGCTGAAGGTGTTTTGTGTACTGCTGCAACCACTGCCGCTATTGCAAGTTTCAATACTGCAAACAGTACTGCTGTTGATGCGGGTTGCGCTGGCGGTGTATCACCAGCTTCTAGCAATTCGGCATTTACTGATGGCGCGCGCAGTGCAAATACGGCCGTGTCAACAGAAACTTTCCCGTATCTGTTAACACCAATTGCTGGTTCACCAAATGGAACTTCAAATTAATTAAGTATTTAATTTAAGTTTTAATTGGATAAATAGTCAGGTTAATTTAATACCTTTTGTTGTTTAAAGGGAGTTTAGAATCCGTTCTAAATTCCCTTTTTCATGTATTGTTTAATATGTGCAGCATATTAATTTAAAATCTCAACGCTTAATAATGCTAAAAATCTTAATTAATTGTTTATTGTGTATGATTATTAGTACGGTTGTACTTGCTGCACCCTATGTGCCTGCCAACCCTAACCAAGTGCTCGAAAAATTGCCGGTTAGCATTCAATCATCTTCAACACCGCTACACACTCTACGCAAGTCGCTATCTGTGCAGCCTAACAATTTAGCTTTAGCGATTAAACTAGCACAGTTATACATCGAACAATCCAGAGAAGAAGGCGATCCACGCTATCTAGGATATGCACAAGCAGCATTGTCACCTTGGTGGAAACTAGCGAAACCGCCAGTAGAGGTGCTAGTATTGCGTGCCACCTTATTGCAAAGCACGCACCACTTTGAACAATCGCTTGCTGATTTAGCGAATGTATTAAAGCTAGACCCCGCCAATGGACAGGCTTGGCTTACTCGTGCCACTATATTACAAGTGCAAGGACGCTATGCAGAGGCGTTAAAAAGTTGTGAGCCCCTACACAGATTAGCCCCTGCCATCATCACATTAACGTGTACGACTAATATTCAGCACTTAAATGGGCAGGCAAAACAAAGTTACAACGAACTAAAAGCAGCCTACGAACAAAACACAGACAAAAACCCTGCAATTACTATTTGGGTACTCACATTATTGGCAGAAATGGCCAACCGGCTTGGTGACGATGTTGCGGCAGAGCAATATTTTTTAGCGGCTATTGCCATCGAAAATCCTGATAGCTATCTGTTAGGATCGTATGCCGATTTTTTGTTGGACAAAAAGCGTCCTCAAGAAGTGCTTAAGTTATTAAAAACCAAAACCAGAGTAGACCCGTTGCTACTGCGCTACGCTGAGGCATTAACTATGCTGCGTTCAGATGAAGCGCCAGCACAAATACAAACCTTAAAGCAGACATTTGCAGCTGCCACCATGCGTGGTGATACCGTACACCAACGCGAACAATCGCGTTTTGAACTCAGATTAATGAATAATCCAGCACAGGCTCTAGCGCTTGCAAAAAGAAACTGGCAGGTTCAAAAGGAGCCTGCTGATGCGCGTGTTTATTTAGAGGCCGCCATTGCAACGAAAGATAACAACGCAATCACAATAATAAAAGACTGGTTGACTGCAAACCAGCAACAAGATGCCATTTTGAATAACCTGATGGCAACTGCGCAGACGACGTTATGATGTGGCACACGCGCTGGTTGCGGCATTTGGTTTTAATGCTAGGGGCTTTATTGTTTGGATTATGGCATTTAAATGCGCATGCACATAAGCCTAGTGATAGCTATTTAACAGTCAGCGTACAAAATGCGCCACAAAAAAACAGCGCTCAAGTCAGCATTGCGCCCGTGATTGATAGCCAGTGGGATATTGCGCTTCGGGATTTAGATTACGCCATTGGTTTGGATGATAATGCAAATAGTGAAATCACCTGGCAAGAAGTATTAACCAAACAAAAGGCCATATTTGCTTACGCACTGGCTAGGCTTAGTATCAAAAATAATCAACAAGATTGCACTTTAGCCCCAAGCCGACTGTTAATCGATAATCATACGGATGGTGCATATGCAGTCATTCAATTTAGCGTTAACTGCAAAAAAGAGGGTGTGCTAATTAGCAAACAAGGTATTGGTCAATTAAGCTTTCATTACACCTTATTTTCAGATATTGATCCATCGCATCGCGGTTTGTTAAAGTTAAGCTATTTAAATCCAGAATATGAAACAAGTGTTGAGAACTCAGCAGCTACAATAAAACTGACCAAAACCGCTATATTTGGTCCAGATAGCCCAAGGCATTCTTTTACTTTATCTGCCCCTAACCGCTTTAATGAGTTTAAAGAGTATGTGGTTGAAGGTATTTGGCATATTTGGATCGGGTTTGATCATATTTTGTTTTTAATTTCTTTGTTGTTGCCTGCCGTGCTGGTTTACTCTGCAAAAACTTGGCAGCCCACGAAGCAATTTAAAACCGCTTTTATTGATGTACTAAAAGTGGTTACCGCGTTCACCATCGCACATTCCATCACTTTAACACTGGCTACGTTACAGATTATTGAGCTGCCTAGTCGCTGGGTAGAGGCCGCCATTGCCGCCTCTGTTATTTTGGCAGCACTTAATAATTTATTTCCTTATTTATTAAAACGTAGATGGTTGGCAGCGTTTGTGTTTGGCTTAATTCATGGCTTTGGGTTTGCTGCAGTGCTTGCAGATTTAGGCTTACAACAAGGTGCGCTAGTGGTTGCGTTAATTGGCTTTAACGTGGGTGTTGAAATAGGTCAAATTGCTATATTAAGTCTGTTTATACCCACTGCGTATGCACTAAGACAGTCATGGTTTTACAAGCATATTATATTTTATGGTGGCTCAATCATTATTGCTATTATTGCCAGCCTGTGGTTCGCTGAACGCGCGTTTAATATTACTGTATTTTCAGACATGCCCGCTTTATTAGGTTTTAGCTGATATTTATATGTTTGTAATAATGAATTAAATCAATCTAAAAATTGGTCACTAAGTTAAGTCTAAACGAGCGTGATTCAATCGGATGAAAATGCACATCATCTACGCCAGCTGCCGCCTCCGCTGGTAAGCGTGAAGTATAGTAATAATCAATGGCGGAATCTTTACGATCGGTTAAATTAAAGCCTGATAATTCCAAATAAGTTTCTTTACTAAACTTATAACCCACTTTTGCATTTAAAGTAGCTGTACTACTCGATCTAACACTGTTATCTTCTAACAAGGGTCGTGGGCCAAAATAGCGCAATTGTAGTGACCCAAAATAGGCACCCAGGTTATCAACTGACAACGCCAAAGAAGCTACCCCTTCAACTGCACCTGTAATGCGCTTGCCTGCAGGGTTATTATCTTTATAGCGTGCGCGTGCATAGGCAATATCTGCATCTACAGTCAACCAGTCATTTAATTTATAAAAATTGGTCAACTCAAACCCTCTGCGTTGGCTGGGTCTGCCCGCTTCTGTTGTGCCTGCGTCACCCAAAAAAACCAGTTCTGAATCAAAATCTAGCTCATAAAACGAAAGTGTTGTTTGTAAATTAGGGATAATAGAAGTGCGTAAGCCAATTTCACGGCCTTTTGAGCGTACTAATGGTGACACTTTATCTGCAGTTAAACCCGTTTTAGGGTCAATTTTAAGTGTGCTACCGCGCGCATCATTACTATGAAAACCTGATCCTAAATTAATGTAATACTCTGTTTTTGCCCACGGGCCAAATATAAAGCTGAGTTTAGGGCTGGCGATACTGTCTTTTTCTATCCCAGAATTAGCGTCTAAATCACTGGTAACGTCAAAACGATAAAAGTCTTTGCG
>JANMBK010000260.1:0-9067 GCA_031360365.1 Methylophilaceae bacterium | reverse complement strand
TTTTTGGTGGTGGTACTCCTAGTCTTTTTAGTGCAGAATCGATCGACGAAATTTTAAGCACTGTACGCATGCTCACCCCTTTAGAATATGGCGCAGAAATTACGCTGGAGGCTAATCCTGGTACGCTGGGTGCAAAAACACAGGATACGGCTCACTTTAAAGGCTACAAAGATGCTGGGATAAATCGTATTTCACTTGGCATACAAAGCTTTAATGCGGATTATTTAAAAGCTTTAGGCCGTATTCACGATGCCAAACATGCCATACAAGCAGCCGAGCTGGCTTTAAAAACGTTTGAGCGCGTCAATTTTGATGTGATGTATGCGCTACCAAATCAAAGTCTAGATAATGCCTTGCAAGACGCACGGCAAGCAATCGCACTGAACCCAGATCATCTGTCTTTTTACCACCTTACTTTAGAACCCAATACGCCGTTTCACCGCACACCACCTAGCTTGCCGAGTGATGATGTGAGCGCGGATATGCAAGAACAAATTGAGGGATTACTTGCGAAAAACGGTTATGAACATTATGAAACTTCAGCTTTTTGCAAACCCAATAGTCAGGCACGGCACAACCTCAATTATTGGCAGTTTGGCGATTATTTGGGCATTGGTGCAGGTGCGCATTCTAAGCTGAGTTTTCACGACAAAATAACCCGCGAAACGCGTCATAAGCACCCAAAAGCATTTATGGAAGCTGCAGAAAATAGCAACGCGGTAGACAACACTTGGGTCATTGAACGTGCCGATTTGGGCTTTGAATTTATGATGAATGCACTGCGATTAACAGGTGGTTTTGAAACAAAGTTATTTGCCGAGCGCACTGGCGTGCCCTGGCAGGCAATATCTATGCGGGTTGCAGAGGCGCTAAATAAAGGTTTAATTACGCAGGATTTAAATACCGTTAAACCAACCTTACTAGGTCAGCGCTATTTGAATAATCTTCTAGAGCTGTTTTTGAATTAACCGTTTAAGCTAACTCGGCAATTGTTTGTGGGTATCAAGTAATTCAATTAACATTAAAATCTCATCCAGCACGTCTTTGCCAAACCCTACGCGATCGCCACCGCGATTATCAGTAATTAGGCTACGCAAATACACGCTAGCTAACTCGCCCGGCCACACGCCAAAAAGCTGCTCCAAAATATGTGGGAACTCTTCGAGACTTTGCGGAACGTAGATTGCCGCTGATTGATCGTACCATACTGGCGTCATCACATTAAATGTTTGATGCAAGCCGTCGGCATATTGCTCAAACTCATCTTTCATATTCAATTTTCTAAATACTTCCAGCAAATATAACCAGTGACTGATTGAAGCTTTAGGTTGCGACGCTATTGTCGCTTTTAAATGCGCAATAGCATCTGTCGCGCGGTTCACGCTTAATAATAATTTAGCTTCTTCGAGCGTTGCATTTAACCTTTCCTCTACTTCTTTAGCGGCTTTAACTTGCTGTACAATTTCTAGATTTTCTTCTTCTTTTACAATACTTTTTCCCTCAAAATAAGCACTAAAGTCAGTCACGGTATTTTGCGTTTTACTAGTTGCAAAGCTAAGATTATCAAACATACGCTCACGATATTTTTTTAATGTAAAAGTGCCCAATAGCACTAATGCAACCACAACCAATGCAGCTTTCACTAAATCTATATTCAGACGATCAAAGAAAGATGTTTCAAGTGACGGCACTGCTCCTGCTCCTGCTCCTGCTCCTGCTCCTGCTCCTGCTCCTGCTCCTGCTCCTGCTGCTGACTCTGACACAGGGGTCTGTTTAATTTCTTTATTTAAATTTTTAAATACTTTTCTTGCAGGCGGCTGGTTAACAGCTGCTTCTGGAGTAGGCGCGGTGACGACTGGCTCGCCTACTAATGCTGGAGTTGATGTTATGTCGCTTAGGTTGATCACAGCCTGATTAGTAACAGGCTGCTCAATCTTAGATAAACCAGCATCGGATAATGTGAGCGTTTTATCTAAAATTAATTTCAGCGCATCCAGCTTGCTTTGTAAAAGCTCTAATTTTTCGTTCAACTTACTCAACTGCTCTTTTAAGAAAGCATTTTTATTGACCAGTTCCTCATAGTCTTGCATGAGTTTTTGTGGAACTTGCTCAATTGCTTGCCTCAAACCATAGCTCATTTTTAACGATTGCTTGTTAGATTTTTTGTTGCTTTTGACTGCGTTTTTAGAAAGTGATTTAAGCGTCGGAATGACCAACAAAGTGGGCGCATCAAAACGTGCTGTTACCTTTAAATTAGATTGTGTATCTGCATTTAAGCGCAAAGTTTTAGTCACAAATTGCTGTTGCATGGTGCGGTTATTTGGGTAAAACATGCGCGCAAGGCCATTCACACTTTCGCCTGGCAACATGGGCCAAGTCATGCTGCTGGCATTATCTTGCTCAGATAAAGGGTTGCTATCTAAGCGTAAATCATCATCTGCGCTGACGACATAACTACTGCCAAGTGCGAGCACAAGCAAACTGATCAGACTAAAAATGCGCTTCAAAATAGCTTAACTCAACAGTTTACGCGCGCGCGTGATAGCGATTTTGACTTGGGCAGGTGCAGTGCCACCAATGTGTTTGCGACTAGCGACTGACCCTTCTAGCGTAAGTACTTGATAAACATCGTCTTTAATCATGTCACTAAATTTTTGCAAATCGCTTAAAGGCAAGTCGGCTAAATCGCAGCCTTGTTTAACGCCATGCTTCACGGCTAACGCCACCACTTCATGCGCATCACGAAACGGTATGCCTTTTTTCACCAGGTAATCGGCTAAATCCGTCGCTGTGGCAAAACCCTCAAGCGCGGCTTGGCGCATATTTGCTTTGTTCACCGTAATGCCGCGTAGCATATCGGCATAAATCGCCAGTGTAACCAACACGGTGTCCGCCGTATCAAATAGCGGCTCTTTGTCTTCTTGATTATCTTTGTTGTAAGCCAGTGGCTGGCCTTTCATTAAGGTCAGCAAAGCTACCAAGTGGCCGTTCACCCGTCCTGTTTTACCGCGCACCAGTTCTGGCACATCGGGATTCTTTTTTTGCGGCATGATAGAAGAGCCAGTGCAGAACCTGTCGGCGATATCAATAAATGCAAACCTTGGGCTAGACCACAAAATCAACTCTTCAGAAAAGCGTGATAAATGCGTCATCAAAATAGCGCTGGCAGCCGTAAACTCAATGGCAAAATCTCTGTCAGAAACGGCATCCAAAGAGTTTTCGCACACGCCATCAAAGCCCAGCTTTTTTGCCACCATTGCTCTATCAATCGGATAGCAGGTGCCTGCTAAAGCAGCGGCGCCCAATGGTAAATAATTGATACGTTTTCTGCAATCTACAAAGCGTGCAGCATCACGTTTTAGCATCTCATAATAGGCCATTAAATGATGCCCGAATGTGACTGGTTGCGCGACTTGGAGGTGCGTGAAGCCTGGCATGATGGTGTCAGCATGCTGTTCAGCTAAATCCAAAATACTTAATTGCAGGTTGTTAATGCCAGCCAACACGTCATCAGTGGTGGCACGTAGCCATAGTCTTACATCCGTCGCGACTTGGTCGTTCCTTGAGCGGCCAGTATGTAAGCGCTTACCTGCATCACCAATTTTATCGGTAAGACGTTTTTCAATATTCAAATGCACATCTTCTAAATCTAACAGCCATTCGAATGTGCCGGCTTGAATCTCGGCCCAAATTTCTGTTAAACCCTTTTCAATAGCACTAACATCTTTTTTGCTAATAATGCCTTGCTGACCCAGCATGTGTGCGTGCGCAAGCGACCCCTGAATATCAAACTCCGCCAGTCGTTTATCAAAATCAACCGAAGCAGTGTATTTTTTTACCAACTCGGCCACTGGTTCGCTAAAACGCCCAGACCAACTTTTTTGTTTATTATCTAATGAGTTATTTGACACACTGTTTCGCTTCAATTGTGATGTTTAATTGTAAAAATTACGTTAATAATAATATACTTAACGCAATATTATAACTAAGTATACGCTGTGCGCAAAAATAGTCGGCTACCTAACTTTCAAAATCTTGGCATTCAGCTACGAATTTTGCTCATTGTGAACATATTAGCAACAATGGCAACCATCTTGCTCAGCCAAAAGTTGAGTGAATTTTTGCCTTTGTTAGCACAATTATCTGCGTTAGTGCAGCCTGTTTTGCTGTTAAGCATGCTGGGTTTATATATGCTACACCCGCTATTGAGCAAGCTTAAATATTGGCAAGGTGTGACGATGGTCATTTTGTTAGAAATTGGCTTTACTTGGCTGGTGTTTAGCTTCATCAATCAATTATTCACGTTTAATAACGGCTCACACATCTTCCGCGCTTATTTGCTCACCGCCATGGTTAGCGCCATTGTGCTGTATTATTTTCACCTGCAAGAACGCGCGTATTCGCCTGCCATCGCCGAGGCACGTTTGCAAGCGCTACAAGCGCGCATACGTCCTCATTTTTTGTTTAATAGCATCAACGCGGTACTATCGCTGATTCGCAGCCAGCCCAAGCGTGCCGAAACTGCGCTTGAAGACATGGCCGATCTATTTCGCGTACTAATGAGCGAAAATAGAGATTTGGTGCCGTTGGCTGATGAGTTAAGTTTGTGTCATAAATATTTAGATTTAGAAAAATTACGCCTAGAAGATCGCCTAAAAGTCACTTGGCAGATTAATGACATGCCATCGGATGCCATGATTCCACCGCTGATTTTGCAGCCTTTATTAGAAAATGCGGTTTACCATGGCATAGAGCCAATGGCAGACGGTGGTGAAATTGTAGTTAAGGTGTATACCAAACTAAAAGAGCTTCACATTGAAATAAGTAACCCGTATGCTGCGCAAAATGACAAACACGTAGGCAATAAAATGGCCATGAAAAATATTAAAGAGCGCTTAAAACTGCATTTTGATTTAGAAAGTTCACTTAGGGTTGAAAGTAAAAACAATCGCTATTTTGTACATATTCGAATTCCCGCCAAGTGACGCCATATTAAATGACACAACAAGCCCTTAAAGTTTTAATCGCTGATGATGAAACACCCGCCAGAAATCGCCTGCGAGAATTGTTGGGAGATATGGAAAAGGTAGCGATTGTTGCCGAGGCAAAAAACGGCAAAGAAGCGATTGATTTAGCCGAGAACTGTCAGCCAGATGTCATGTTGTTGGATATTCGCATGCCGCTGATGGATGGCATTGAAGCGGCGCAACACGCGCAAAAGCTAGCGCACAAACCGCATATTATTTTTACTACCGCGTTTGATGCCTATGCCATTAAAGCGTTTGATTTAAACGCTGTGGATTACTTGCTAAAACCGATTCGGCTTGAGCGCTTGCAAACCGCACTTAATAAAGCGCATGCCCTGCAGCCCAATATCGAAGCGGCTCTCAAGGCTATACAAACACCACGACAAAAAGCTCGTAGCCATTTAAGCATTCATGAACGTGGGCGAGTGAACTTGGTGCCCATTGAAACCATTATTTATTTACGCGCCGAGCTTAAATACATCACAATTAGAACAGTTGAGCGCGAATATTTAATTGAAGAATCGCTGACGCACTTAGAGGTGGAGTTTGGCGAGCGCTTTATCAGGTTGCATCGCAATTGCCTTGTTGCGCCGCTATTTATCACAGGTTATGAAAAACGCTTAAATGACGACAACGAACAGCAATGGGTGGCCATACTCAAAAACATCCCCGAAACCATTGCCATTAGTCGCCGTCAGCAACATCTAGTCAAAAATAGTTAGCTATTTATTTTTGTTTCTTTCTAAATCTTCAATCACTTTGGCCGCCCAATCTTTGCCGCCCAAACCAAAGGCAATGGCAAGTGCCAAAAAGAAAGCGCCAAACACAATCACAAATAATGAGTAAATAAGCTGCATGCCAATGCCCAGCTGCTCTAGCGCCACAAACACTGCGAATATTTGTATACCGTATTCGGCCGATGTACTCACGGTAAGCGCATGTGGAAACTTGATGCTGTACAGCCAAGCGAATACTAATCTATTCACAAAGCGCGCCAACAGCGTGCCAAATACAATCACCAAAATCGCCACAATAATGCGTGGCAAATAGCCTGCCAGTTGCTGCAACAAAGTAGCCACTTGAGTCATTTCTAGTGCGTTTGCACCAGTAATCACAAACAGTAGAATCACCAACCAATACATCACTTGACTAATAATGCCGCTCATGGTGAGGCTGTAATTGCCGCTGTTCATAAACGCCTCTAGCCCAGATTTTTGTGCAAATCTATCAAATTGGGTCAGCATTAAAATGCGTTTTATGGCCGAGCGCACTAGCTTTGCAACTAGCCAGCCAACAAATAAAATCACCACTACAGCCAATAATTTAGGCACAAAATTCACCATTTGCAGCCAAAATTGGTTAAGTGAGCTCATAAAAATATCGATTTGGTATTGCATTAATATCTCCTAAAACTAATGATGTAACCCTTAATTTTATATTTTTTGCTTAGAATTATAATAATTTGCGTGCTTCAAACTTTAGCTTAACCTAAAAACGGCTTTTTGTTGCAACAGTTTGTAAATTCAAAAAATAAAACCGTCCCATGTTAAAATTAAACAAATGAAAAATCCACCCCAAAAACCTAACCCAAGTCGATTAGTCATTGCCTCGCGCGAAAGTGCACTGGCCATGTGGCAAGCAAAACATATTCAAGCGCGTTTACAAGCGTTATACCCCAATTGTGATGTGCAGATTTTGGGCATGACCACCACGGGTGACCAAATTTTAGATTCGCCATTATCGCGCATAGGCGGTAAAGGTTTGTTTGTCAAAGAGCTTGAAATGGCGCTGGCTGATGGCAGCGCGGATTTGGCGGTGCACAGCATGAAAGATGTGCCAATGAACCTGCCCGACGGCTTTATGATGGCAGCCACTGGCGAAAGAGAAGACGCGCGCGATGCGTTTGTATCGAACGATTTTGCCAATTTACAAAGTTTGCCACATGGCAGCATTGTCGGCACTTCTAGCTTGCGCCGCCAAAGCCAATTGCAGCATCGTTTTCCGCACTTAGTCATTGAATCGTTGCGTGGCAACGTGCAGACAAGACTAAGAAAGCTAGATGAAGGTCAATATGCGGCGATTATTCTCGCCGCCGCTGGCTTAATTCGACTGGGTTTGGGCGAACGCATTCGCGATTTTATTTCGCCCACCGATAGCATCCCCGCTGTTGGGCAAGGTGCGCTAGGCATAGAAATTAAAGCCAACCGCATTGATTTACTTGAAATTCTCGCGCCGTTAAATCATATCGATACACAATTATGCGTAGAAGCCGAACGCGGCTTTAGCCGCGCTTTAGCCGGCAGTTGCACCGTGCCGCTGGGCGCTTACGCGCTGTGCGATGGCGACAATATTAATATGACTGGTTTTGTGGCCAGCGTAGATGGCATACAAATGCTGCGAGAGAAAATGACTGGTCTAAGAGCCAATCCCGATGCGGTTGGTAGAGCACTCGCAGCGAAACTTGTCTCTCGCGGCGCTGATAAAATACTCGCTGCGCTTGATAGCATAAAACATTAAAATTAACATGTCTCACACCCCCTCTCCCGCCCTCTTGGGCTCCCTCTCCCACATGTGGGGAGAGGGGAAATTTCCACAAAAACGACCCCCTCTCCCCTGCGTGGGAGAGGGCTGGGGAGAGGGGAAGAATGATAAATAAATCACTTCAAGGCATTGGTATCGCCATTACAAGGCCTGTTGACCAAGCCAAAAAGTTGTCAGCGCTTATCTCTGAAGCGGGTGGTACACCAATTTTATTCCCACTCATCGAAATCACACAACTTAACAATTACAGCCAATTCGAAGGTGTCATTCAACATATTGCAGATTACGATTGGGCAATTTTTATTAGCAGTAACGCCGTGCAAAACGGCATGCCAAGATTATTAAAATGCGGGATTCCAACTAATTTAAAATTTGTTGCCATTGGCCCTGTTACTACGAGTGAGTTGCAAGGTTTTGGTGTTGAAAATGTGCTTACACCTAAAGACCGTTTTGATAGTGAATCTTTGCTATCTTTACCCGAAATGACCAATGTTGACGGCAAAAGAATCCTAATCGTGCGCGGTGTAGGCGGTCGCGATGTATTAGCAGATACGCTTAAAAAACGCGGCGCACTAGTGACCTTTGCCGAATGCTACCAACGCATTAACCCGCAAACCAATTGCGATCTACTCGCGCAGCTTTATGCCGAAAAAAAACTGCATGGTATAGTCATCACTAGCACTGAGGCGATGCGCCAGCTGCTAGATTTGGTGGATGATGCAGAGTGGCTAAAAAACGTGACTTTATTTGTTAACCACGCCAGAATTGCTGAAATGCCACTGCAATTAGGTTTAAATGTGAAAGTTGCAGATGCGCCTGGTGATGAGGCGATGCTAAGAGTAATATCTAAATAAAAGCTGCGTTTAAAAAATTAAAAAGGTCTAGCATTATGTATAGCTTACACCCCAGCAACGAATTAAATAAACTCTTTAAAAGCAAACCCTATCAAGGATGGAACCTAATTTAGCTCAACTCTTATTTATTGGTTTAGATGCTAATTATGGAGAAAATATTGAATCTAAAGATATTTTCAAAAAAATTGTTGATTATCATGAAGATAGCGTGAAGTTTTGGCAGAAATATAATGTTCACCATCCATTTTTATTGCCAGATTACCGAGGTGATGGGCAACTTTACCATAGAAATTTCTCTAAAATCGGATTTAAAGCTGAACACGCAAATCAAATTTCGTTTATAGAGTTACTTCATGTTCCGACTGTTGGAAGAAACAAATTGCATGCTTCTGACTTAGACGAAAGTCACTTGACTTCGATTAACAACGCAATTCTTAATGGAAAACCTAAGCATATTTTTGTTTCGGCAAAAGTATTGCAATTAATGAAAGATAGTAAAAGGTTTTCGTGGCTAACAGAAACTAAGCAAACAAAAGAAATATTGCCAGTAATTTTTAGCGAAAATGGAAAATCAGTTTATAAGCATCTCCACTTTTCAAACTATGGGAAGTTTCAATTACAACTTGAAAATGAGGCTTTAGCTAT
>JANMBK010000111.1:0-15261 GCA_031360365.1 Methylophilaceae bacterium | reverse complement strand
TCTTGCTGTATAGAACGGCCAGTGAAATCGAGCCAGGTTTCGTTAAACCAAGTGCAAAGTTTATCGACTCCGCTCTGCCAGATGAGTGCTGGGGCAGCATTAATTAAGCGTTCAAAGCGTTCTGTATGTAATCGCAATTCTTGCTCGGCTTTTTTGCGCTCGGTAATATCACGTCCAGAAGCGTACAATAATTGATCTTTTACCACTGAAACGGTACTCCATAATATCCAGCGCACAGTGCCATCTTTACACAACATGCGATTTTCAAAAGCACTGGTATTGTGACCAATAACTAACTTTGTAACTAAATTTTGCGATATTTCTTGGTCATCAGGATGTACAAACTCAATAAATGGCTTGGCTAGTAGCTCGTCAAGGCTATAACCAAGTGTTTTCTCCCAAACACCATTAAGTTTTTTAAAATAACCATCAAAGCCAGCAATGCATAGCAACTCTTGTGACAAAGAAAAAAATCGCTGGTTATCATCATCTTGTTCGAACATAGGAGCCTTTTGTTGTTGCGGGTTGCCTGCGTAAAAATACACAGCCTTTAACATAATTCAAATTTATGTTTATAAAAGTCGCCTTTAGATTATTGCATATTTTTTTAATATGCTATGTGTGTTAGTACACTTAAGGCGATTCTTTAAATTATAAGTGTCTTAAGATTCAACTCGCTTAAGATTTAGTCTATTGAACGCAATGACTGCATGATTTAAACGTTACAACTATTCATTAAGTGCGTAAGCGCACCGACAAAGCACATTAGATCATTTAAATTATCCAGTTTAATCAATCTTATTTTACGATTACAAAGCTAGTAGCAGAAGTTATTTATTGGTTAAAGGAGTTTTACTATGCAAACAGAAACTATAAAAGTAACTGGAATGACCTGCGGCGGCTGTACTAGTGCGGTTACAAGGGCTTTAGTGGCAGTTGATGGCGTGCACAATGTTGATGTTTCGCTTGCCACGGGTGAAGCGAAACTAGATTTTGATGAGAGCATGACGTCAGTTGACAAGCTTAAGCTTGCCATAGAAGAGGCAGGCTATGGCGTTGCAGATAATAATGCAAATGCACCTAAAACCGAGGGCAAAAGCGGCTGTTGTTGTTAATTTTGCACGCTCAAGTTAAGGAGTAAAATACAATGGATACCGATAAAAGTGCTGTGAAAGAAAAGGTGTCAGCCTTAAAAGACCCAGTATGCGGCATGTCAGTTACTGCCCAATCAACGCATCATTTAAAGCATAATAACAACAGCATTTATTTTTGCAGTGTCAGTTGTAAGGCCAAATTCAAAGATAACCCAAATAAGTATTCAACCATAGCAACTGGCGCTAAACAATCAACCGCGCTACTTTTTGATAAAATAGATACAGCACAAAAGCCGCCAACTAGCCTTCAATCTAGTGCCCCTGCTATTTCCACAACTGGCGTAACTTACACTTGCCCCATGCATCCAGAAGTGCGTCAAGCCCACCCCGGCAATTGCCCCAAATGCGGCATGACTTTAGAGGCAGAAATGCCCACTTTAGAAGAAGGTGAAAGCCCTGAACTGGCCGATTTTAAGCGACGTTTTTATTGGACATTGCCACTGACGATTGTAGTGACTGCTTTAGCCATGGTTGGACATCGATTGAACTGGTTTAGCATGGCAACGCAAAGTTGGCTAGAGCTTGTATTGAGCTTGCCTATTGTGTTATGGGCTGGATGGCCATTTTTTAAACGCGGCTTTCAATCGGTGATTAACCGCAGCCCTAATATGTGGACTTTAATTGGTTTGGGCACGGGTGCGGCTTTTGTTTACAGTGTTGTTGCCACCATTGCACCGCAACTGTTTCCTGCATCATTTATCGCAATGGGGCGGGTGGCGGTTTATTTTGAGGCGGCAGCGGTGATTATATCGCTCACTTTATTAGGCCAAGTGCTTGAGCTTAAAGCGCGCTCGCAAACCTCTGCCGCAATCAAATCTTTGCTGGGTTTGGCACCAAAAACCGCACGTCGTATTAATGCCGATAATACAGAAGAAGATATTCCATTAACTAATGTACATGTGGGCGACAAACTGCGCGTGCGCCCTGGCGAAAAAGTGCCTGTAGATGGCGTGGTGGTGGAGGGCAGTAGTGCGGTGGATGAATCGATGCTAACGGGCGAGCCGATGCCTATTAGCAAAGTAATGGGCGATAAGCTGATCGGTGCCACATTAAATACCAATGGCGCACTGGTCATGCAATCTGAAAAAGTAGGTTCAGCCACTGTTTTAGCCAGTATTGTGCAAATGGTGATGCAGGCGCAGCGCTCTAAAGCACCCATGCAGCGTATGGCCGACCATGTAGCGGGTTATTTTGTTATTGTGGTTATTGCTATCGCCCTATTCACTTTTGTCATTTGGGGTTTTTTTGGGCCACAAATTAATGGTGAATCGAGTTGGGTATATGGCTTAATTAATGCCGTTGCGGTGCTGATTATTGCCTGCCCGTGTGCGCTAGGGTTGGCTACACCCATGTCGATTATGGTGGCCACTGGAAAGGCGGCCTCGCAGGGCGTGCTGTTTCGCGACGCAGCTGCGATTGAAAATTTTTGCAAAGTTGATACGTTAATTGTTGATAAAACAGGCACATTAACGGCAGGCAAGCCGCAGTTTGAACGCGTTATTGCTGCCTTTGGTAATAACGAAGATGAAGTGCTGCGCTTAGCTGCCAGCCTAGACCAAGGCAGTGAACATCCATTGGCAGATGCGATTGTAAAAGGTGCGAAGGTTAAAAATTTAGTGCTGGATAAAGTAGAAAGTTTTGAATCTAGCACAGGTATTGGCGTGCGTGGCACTGTAGCAGGTAAAAAATTGGCATTGGGCAATACTGCTTTAATGGCTGATTTAAACATACCAATTGACGTATTAAAATTAGCCGCAGAAGACTTGCGTAGCACAGGTGCAAGCGTGATGTATTTAGCCATAGATAATCAACTTGCGGGCTTGCTAGCAGTGTCTGACCCTATTAAGCCCAGTACGAAAGATGCGTTAACTGCACTAAAAACACAGAGAATCCGCGTGATTATGGCCACGGGTGATGGCTTAACAACGGCTAAATCGGTCGCCAATAAGCTGAGTATTAATGAATTTTATGGCGAAGTTAAACCTGCAGATAAATTAGCTCTGGTAGACAAATTACAAAAAGAAGGACACATTGTGGCCATGGCGGGCGATGGCATTAACGATGCGCCTGCTTTAGCTAAGGCCAGTGTTGGCATCGCCATGGGTACAGGTACCGATGTGGCGATGAATAGTGCGCAAGTGACATTAGTAAAAGGCGATTTACGCGGTATTGCTTTGGCACGAAGCATTTCAACCGACACCGTGGCTAACATGAAGCAAAATTTAGGTTTTGCATTTGTGTACAACGCTTTGGGAATACCACTGGCAGCTGGCTTACTTTATCCATTTACAGGCTGGTTATTATCACCAATGATTGCGGCATTGGCCATGAGTTTGAGCTCGGTTTCGGTCATTACCAATGCGTTACGTTTAAGCGATTTTAAACATAAAATACGTTAAATAAGCCCGATATTACTTAAGTGTCAGTTTATATGCCACGCTAAAAACACCATTCCAAAAATCACCTATAAACTAGTTCCTTAATGAAGCGGCATGATGGGAATCAAACCAACTTATTTTTAAAAAAGCAGTGACATGAAAAAAATCTGGCTACTCATCAAAACCACCATTAGCGGTTGGAATAGCAACTACGCACAAAGCATGGGGGCGGCATTGGCTTTTTATACGTTATTTTCAATTGCGCCGCTATTGTTGATAGTACTTTCAATTACAGGCTATGTGTTTGGTTTAGAAGCCGCACGTGGCGAAGTCGCTGCCCAGTTACAAAACCTAATGGGTGAGCAAGGGGCAATGGCCGTGCAAGCTTTATTGCAAAATGTGAATAAACCAATGGATGGTGTTATGGCCACTATTATTGGCGTTGTGTTGTTATTAATTGGTGCCACCAGCGTGTTTGCTGAGCTGCAAAATTCGTTAGACCGCATTTGGCGTGCACCAGAAAGAGTGCGAGTCAATGGGTTGTTCGCCCTGTTGCGTGAACGCCTACTGTCGTTTGGCATGATATTGGGTATAGGATTTATTCTCATGGTGTCATTAGTCTTTACTGCCGCCATTGCCGCCATCAGTCAATGGTGGCCACCACAGTTTAAAGACTGGGCCATGCTGGTCAATATGTTAGATATCGTGTTTAGCTTTGTGATGACCACAGCTATGTTTGCGCTAATTTATAAGTTTATGCCAAGCGTAAAAATTCGCTGGGATGAGGTTTGGATTGGTGCCGTGATTACCGCTATTTTGTTTACAGGTGGCAAGCTTTTAATTGGTTTATACATTGGCAGAAGTGCTATTGCATCAGGCTTTGGCGTAGCTGGCTCGTTGATTGCACTGCTGGTGTGGGTGTATTACTCCGCTCAAATTTTTTTACTAGGCGCCGAATTCACATGGGCTTATTCTGGCATTTACGGTTCGCGAAAGTTACTTAAAACTAAAGTCGTAGGATAAATCTCACGTAAGAATACATCTACTACCGATAATCGGCTGAGTTGAATAATTGCATGATAGAACCCTAAATTAAAGGGATTAACATGAATATTACAAGTCGCCAAATTATTGCAGATCGCCAAGTTATTGCAAGCCAACAAGTTACAGAGCAGCCATTTTTAGTTCAGCCAATTTTGCAGCCATCAATGTTGCAGCAAAATCATTTATTGGCGGCAATGTCTGCACAAGAATGGGATGAGTGGCAAACAGATCTGGAACCTGTGGACTTTTCGCTTAACCAAGTATTGTGCGAATCTGGCAAAACCCCCAGTTATATGTATTTTCCCACCACTGCCATAATCTCTTTACTCTATATGACTCAAAATGGTGGATCATCAGAAGTGGCTGTGGTTGGCAATGATGGTATGGTTGGCATTTCATTGCTATTATCTGGCAGCAACTCCCCCAATCAAGCGCTGGTGCAAAGTGCTGGTAAGGGTTATAGAATAAGGGCGCAAGCAGCCAAAAATGCACTTAACTGTTCAGGTAATATGCTTAATATCTTACTATGTTATTCGCAAGCCATCATTACCCAAATAACACAAACAGCCGTGTGTAATCGGCATCACACTATTGACCAACAACTGTCTCGCCGGCTTTTGTTGAGCCTAGATCGATTGTGTTCTAACCAAATTGTAGTAACACAAGAAATGTTGGCTAGTATGCTAGGCGTTAGGCGCGAAAGTATTACGGATGCTGCTTTAAAATTGCAGGAAGCTGGCGCTATTAGTTACAGGCGGGGCATAATTACGGTGCTGGATCGTAAAGCATTAGAAAGCCGAACTTGCGAATGCTATGCCATCGCGAAAAACGAGCAAATGCGCTTACAAAAAATACCACTAAACTCTTAATGCAATGTTGTTACGTGCGTTAGCGCACAGAGTTTTAAGTAAAAGAAGCTTATATTAAGTCCATGGTGGCACTGGAAATTAAGCAGTAAAAAGTCACGCATTAGTTTCAGTAATTGATCGTTTTAACCATTTATTATTGAGAGCTAACATCTACAATTTCATATTAAAGCTTTCTAACAAAGTATCAAACTTGTTCGCAAGCTTGCTCACATATCTCGGTAAGCCATTACCTAAAGAAAAAGATTCAGATCTTCTGCGCGCTGAACTGTTGAGCATTGAACAGCTTAAGCGCAATGCGATTGCACTCGCCAGACAGCATAAGGTTAGTTCAAGTTTTGGGCCAGATTATTTATTGGCGAGGCTCTCCGACAATGCAAGGGTAATTTTAGGTGCGTACCAGGCCATTTCAATAGCTAACACCAACACTGAAAAAATCGGGCAAAACTTAGCACCAGCAGAGAGATGGTTGCTTGATAATTACTATTTAATTCAGCAGCAAATTACTTTGGCTCAGCGGCATTTACCACGCGGTTACAGCAAACAATTGCCGCGATTAGTCGGCGGTTTATCAAATGGTTTTCCGCGTATTTATGATTTGGCCTTAGCATTAATTTCGCACATGGATGGTCGTGTAGATGGCGAAAATACCACGCAATTTATAGCGGCTTACCAAACAGTTGAACCACTCATGTTGGGCGAGTTGTGGGCATTTCCCATCATGTTGCAATTGGCGTTATTGGAAAATTTGCGGCGTGTTTCGGTGCGAATAGCAAATAGACGTGAAGAGCAGGAAACTGCGATTTTTTGGGCAGATCGTATGTTGCTTGCAGCAGAAAATGAACCCAAGCAGCTTATCCAATTACTGGCTAAACTTGCTGATGCAGATATACCGCTAACCGCATCATTTGTAGAAGAGTTTTACACAAAGTTACAAGATCAGGGCACAGCCATGGCGTATGTGCAAACTTGGGTAGAACAGCAATTATTGTTGCAACATATGACAGCCACGCAATTGCTTGAATCTGCGAGCCGCACTGCCGCTGCCAATCAAATTTCAATCGCTAATAGCGTCAGCAGTTTAAGATTTATCGGCGGAATGGATTGGGGCAATTATGTTGAATCACTCAGTGCCGTAGAACAAATATTAATCCAAGATCCCGTAAATCAGTATGTTAATCAAGATTTCGCTACACGTGACCGATATCGGCATGCGATTGAAGATATAGCAAAATTAATTCCCCAAAATAAAAATAAAACTAAAACTACGCTAATAGGCAACCAATGCTCTCAACATGAAATATATTCAGCGCGCATGGCAATTGATTTAGCCATTACAGCTTATCATGATTTGGGTAGTCATCATCGCAACGCGCACGTTGGTTATTACTTAACCGATGAGGGCTTAACTTTACTTAAACAAAAGCTCAATTGTCGCAATCAGCTTTTATCTAGCTTTAAGCGCTGCTGTAAGCCTTTCCGCTTAATGTTATACGTGGGTAGTATTTTTATGCTGACAGTGTTGTTTACTGCAATCATATTTTTTGCTGTGAATAGTAATGGGCTTAGCAATTGGCTGCTGTGGTTAATTTCAATTATTGCCTTTATAGGCACTTCGGCTTTAGCTGTTTCATTAGTCAATTTGCTAGTTACCCAAACCATTCGTCCACATGCCTTACCAAGACTGGATTTTTCTAAAGGCGTACCAGAACAGCACCGTACTATTGTGGTAATTCCAACGTTGATTAGCAATCTGGCAGAAATAGATAGCTTGCTAGAGGCCTTAGAAATTCGTTATTTAGGTAATCGTGATACCCATTTATTTTTTGCTTTGCTCACCGATTTTAGAGATGCAGTTGCCCGAACCATGCCTGAAGATGCTGAGTTAATTGCCTATGCGCATGCTGGCATTGAGAAGCTCAATGCAAGATATTTTATGGATAGGCCTTGTATATTTTATTTATTTCATCGCCAACGTGAATGGAATGCAGTAGATAACATTTGGATGGGTTATGAACGCAAGCGCGGTAAATTAGAGCAATTTAATACCCTGTTGCGTGATGGTGATATGGAATCAATTAATCAATCTGCATTTACTGATATTGTTGGCGATACCTCAATTTTAAACAGTATTAAGTACGTCATTACCTTAGACACGGATACCCAATTGCCGCGCGATTCGGCGCGTAAGCTTATAGGCAATATGGCGCACCCACTTAACCGGCCCATGTTTGATGATAATAAGGGCCGTATTGTTAGCGGCTACGCTATTTTGCAACCACGCGCTTCCATTGGGCTAATCAGTGCTAATCAGACATGGTTTACCAAGCTTTACGCAGGCGAGTCTGGTATGGATCCTTACACTCGGGAAGTGTCTGACGTGTATCAGGATATTTTTTCGGAAGGATCATTTGTCGGCAAAGGCATTTACGATGTGGATGCTTTTAGGCTGGCGGTAGATGGGCGCTTTCCAACCAACAAGATATTAAGTCATGATTTGTTAGAAAGCGGCTATGCCAGAAGTGCATTGGTGACAGATGTGGATTTAATTGAAGAACATCCAGCTAGTTATGCCATGGATATTAGCCGTCGCCATCG
Organism: Methylophilaceae bacterium; assembly: GCA_031360365.1. Classification (GTDB taxonomy): domain Bacteria; phylum Pseudomonadota; class Gammaproteobacteria; order Burkholderiales; family Methylophilaceae; genus Methylotenera_A. The sequence continues at coordinate 7,221 of JANMBK010000111.1, read as the reverse complement.
TTGGATACGTGGTGATTGGCAATTGGTGGGTTGGCTGCTGCCACGCGTGCCAGCAGCTGATGGTTTGGATGTTAATAGACAATCCAACCCATTAAGTGCTTTATCGATTTGGAAAATTGGCGATAACTTAAGGCGTAGCCTAACTGTATTATCTTTGTTTGTATTATTGCTGGCTGGCTGGTTATTAGGTATTTCCATTTTGATGTTAGTGACAATTCAAGCGGCTGTGCTAACTGTTTTATTTTTGCCATCAATACTAAGTAGCTTGATTGCGTTGCTGAATAAACCCAAAGAGCGTGCTTGGGCGGCACACCTTAGATTATCTAGTCAAACTGCGGGCCATGCTTTGTTATTAGCCACATTGTCATTAGTATTTTTACCTTACGAAGCGGCAATTAATGTAGATGCGATTGTTCGATCTGCTGGCCGAATGTTGTTTACCAAGCGCCATTTATTGCTTTGGCATTTACCTGTCTACAGTAAGCGCAACGCTTGCCAAAGCTGGCTGGATTTTTATAAAGAGATGTGGATTGCACCAGCGATTGCATTATTGCTGATTACTTTTTTTATCGGCATGCAAACATTGCAAACTGACTCATTAATAGTTTGGCCATTTTGTTTGCCTATATTGTTGCTTTGGTTAATTTCGCCGTTAGTGGCTTGGTGGATTAGTAAACCTTTTGATTCAGAAGTGGCGGACTTAACAGCCGAGCAGACCGCATTTTTGCATATCAGCGCAAGGCGTACTTGGCGCTATTTTGATCAATTTGTGACGGCGGAAGACAATTGGCTGCCACCAGACAATATGCAGCAATACCCAACTACCGCCATTGCATCGCGCACTTCGCCCACCAATATCGGCATGGGTTTATTGGCTAATTTAGCGGCTTATGATTTTGGCTACATATCTGCTGGCGCATTGTTAAGCCTAACTGACAATACGTTAACAACGATGGAAAAATTAGCGCGCTATCATGGTCATTTTTATAATTGGTATGATACGCGCAGTTTGCAGGTGTTAAATCCGCAATATATTTCATCAGTTGATAGCGGCAATTTGGCGGGGTGTTTATTAACCTTGCAATCGGGGTTGTTGGAGCTTAAAAATCAGCCACTAGACTTTGTTAAAACATTACAAGGATTGAGCGACACGCTAGCTATATTGGCTGAACATGTGCCCATATTGCCAGCAAAAGCTATTGAAAGTAAGATTAAATTTTTACAAGACATACTGCAACAACAGCTGTTAATGCCAGCACAAAGTGCACAGTCTGCGCAGCAAATTTTTGTGCAGATACAGCAAGTCGCAGATGAGCTAGTAGTGATATTGTCATTCGAAATGTATCATCAGGATGAGTTGATTTATTGGGCTAATGCTTTTAATGTCCAGGCGAATGCATGTTTAGTAGAATCAAAAAATGACCTGAATCTGGATATTCATACAGAAAAAAAACGCTTGCAATTAATTGATGATTTGGTAGAACGCATCAGCAAATTGGCTGAGATGGATTTCACCTTTTTATATGATAGCAAAACCGATTTATTAAGCATTGGGTTTGATGTGGGTGAACGTCGACGCGATCCGTCATGTTACGATTTATTAGCCTCAGAGGCTAGGCTGGCCAGTTTTTTGTTGATTGCACAAGGCCAATTACCGCAGAAGCATTGGTTTTCGTTGGGCCGTTTACTCACCAGCATTGGTGGCGAGATCAGTTTGCTTTCGTGGTCTGGTTCTATGTTTGAGTATTTAATGCCGCAGTTGATTATGCCCAGTTATGACAACACTTTATTGCATCAAACCAGCAAAGCGGTAGTGCGTCGGCAGATTAAATATGGGCAGTCTAAAGCGGTGCCATGGGGCATTTCAGAGTCTTGCTATAACGCGACTGACATGGGACAAGTGTATCAATATCGCGCTTTTGGGGTGCCAGGTTTAGGTTTTAAAAGAGGCTTGGCCGATGACTTAGTGATTGCACCTTATGCCAGCGCACTAGCGCTGATGGTTATGCCGGATGAAGCGTGCAAAAACTTACAAAAATTAGCAGCTAGCGGTTTTGTTGGTCAGTATGGATTTTATGAGGCGATTGATTACACGCCAGGTCGATTGCCACGTGGTAAAAATCACGCTGCAATATTAACATTTATGGCGCACCATCAAGGCATGACTTTATTGTCTTTAGCCTATGCGCTACTAAATAAACCGATGCAGCGGCGTTTTATGGCAGCGCCAACCATTAAAGCAACCGAGTTGTTGTTACAAGAGCGCATCCCTAAACAGGGGGCAACATTGCAACCACACGTACTAGAAGCAAATGTAAATACTATCGGCAATACTGAAGCTACAGGCGCTATTATGCGCGTGTTTGCCGACCCTAATACGCCAATCCCAGAAGTGCATTTACTGTCCAACGGCCGCTATCACGTCATGGCAACCAACGCGGGAGGCGGTTATAGTCGTTGGCACGATTTAGCAGTGACGCGTTGGCGCGAAGATGCCACGCAAGATAATTGGGGTACGTTCATTTATGTGCGTGATGCAGATAATGGCCGCTATTGGTCGAGTGCGCATCAACCAACACTGCGTAAAGCCGATTTTTACGAAGCCGTATTTTCGCAAGCCCGCGCCGAGTATCGCCGTCGTGATCAATCGATTGAAACGCATACTGAAATCAGTGTTTCACCAGAAGATGATGTTGAAATACGCCGTATCACACTGACTAATTTGTCTGCACGCTCGCGTTATCTAGAAATAACCAGTTATGCAGAGGTGGTATTAGCGCCGCAAAATGCAGATTTAGCCCATCGTAGTTTTAGTAATTTGTTTGTACAAACTGAAATCTTTCATGATCGCCAAGCCATCCTTTGCACAAGGCGTCCGCGCACGAAAGACGAGCGTGTGCCATGGATGTTTCATTTAATGGCTGTTCCCATTGATTATTCTGACGAAAACTTGAAGCCGCCCAGCTATGAAACGGATAGGGCAAAATTTATCGGACGTGGGCGAACTGCTGCCAACCCAATCGTTTTTGAAAGTGCAATTGAAAGTGCAGAGAATTTAAAAAATACAGGTAATTTGTTAGGGCAAGTATCTAATCAAATCACCGACCAGCTATTTGGCAGGCCGAATAATAAAGCTGGCCAAGCATTATCACAGCCTCTATCAAACACTGATGGATCAGTATTAGACCCAATTGTTGCCATTAGGCGGTCGATTCACTTAGCCGCAGATCAGTCGACAACGGTACAAATTATTTCTGGCGTCGCTAGTTCACGTGAGGCTGCTTTAGCTCTGATTGATAAATATGGCGACCGTCATTTTGTAGAGCGCGCCTTTGAGATGGCTTGGTTTCAAAGTCAAGAAGTATTGCGCATGCTTAATGCAAGCGAAGCCGATGCACAAATATATGGCCGCATGGCCAGCTCGGTTATTTATAGCAATGCTTTGCGGCGCGCTGAACCCAGCGTTATATCGCGCAATCAGTTAGGGCAATCTGGCTTGTGGCGATTTGGTGTTTCTGGCGATTTGCCAATCGTGCTGATTCGTATTGGCGATATTAATCGCTTAAATTTAGTTAAACAATTGCTGCAAGCGCATACCTATTGGCGTATGAACGGCTTAGTAGCCGACTTAGTCATCATTAATGAAGATTTCTCAGGCTATCGAGCTGTCTTGCAAGATCAAATTATAGGGTTAATTAACGCAGGACCTGAGGCGCAAACCTTGGATAAACCAGGTGGCGTATTTATTAAGCGGGTAGAAGAGTTATCTGAAGAGGCACGGGTGTTATTTCAAACAGTTGCGCGCATGGTATTTACCGATAGTAGTGATAACTTAATTGAACAAGTAGAGCGTCGAGTGACTGCAGAACGTATTTCTGAGCGCGCAGCTGAAAGATTAGAGCCACTATTACAGGCCTATAAGCAACGCTATGCGCCACCACCCAAGCGCGCGCTTGTTTTTGATAATGGTATTGGTGGTTTTACAGCAGATGGCCGCGAATATGTGATTACATTAACTGGTGGGCAAACTACGCCTGCGCCATGGGCTAATGTGATAGCAAGCCCACATATTGGTACGGTGGTTTCTGAAAGTGGTAGTGCTTACACATGGGTAGAAAACGCGCATGAATTTAGGCTGTCTACTTGGCATAACGATCCTCTATCCGACAGTAGTGGCGAAGCGCATTACATTCGTGATGAAGAATCAGGCGTTTTTTGGTCGCCAACACCTTTGCCGGCATGCACAGCAACCCAAGATAAAACAGATTATGTGTGTCGCCATGGCTTTGGCTACAGCGTTTTTGAACACATTGAGGCTGGCATACGCTCAGAAATGACTACATACGTGGCGATGGATGCGCCCGTTAAGTTTGTAGTGATTAAATTAGGCAATCTGTCTAATCGTACGCGGCAATTATCGCTTACGGGTTATTGGGAGCTGGTGTTAGGCGAGTGGCGACACTATAACTTAATGCACATTGTGACGGAAACAGATGCACAAACCGGGGCGATATTTGCACGCAATGCTTACGGACGAGAGTGTGCAAATCGAGTAGTATTTGCTCACCTAGGCGAAAAAGAGGTGAGTTTAAGTGGCAGCCGAATTGAATTTATCGGCAGAAATGGCTCTTTATCTAGCCCTGCAGCCATGCGTCGCAAACGCTTGTCTGGTAGAACGGGTGCGGGACTAGACCCATGTGCTGCCTTACAAACACCTATTGTATTGCTTGAGAACGAAGAACGTGAGTTTGTTTTTGTGTTTGGGGCAGCCAATAATAGTGATGAAGCGCGCCAGTATATGCAACGATTTAGCGGCAGAGCTGGGGCAAGGCAAGCGCTAGATACTGTCCACGAATATTGGAATCACACATTAGGTGCGGTGCAAGTAGAAACGCCAGATAAGGCATTAAATATACTCAGCAATGGCTGGCTGCTTTACCAAACGATTTCCTGCAGACTGTGGGGACGAAGCGGTTACTACCAGTCAGGTGGCGCTTATGGTTTTCGCGACCAATTGCAAGATACGATGGCATTAATCCACGCAACGCCGTGGCTGGCGCGTGAACAAATTATCCGCTGTGCCGAAAGGCAATTCCCACAAGGCGATGTACAACATTGGTGGCATCCTCCAAATGGACAAGGCGTACGCACGCATTTTTCGGATGATTATTTGTGGTTAGCCTACGCAACATGTCGCTATGTCAACGCTACAGGTGACATTGCCTTACTTGATGAGCAGGTGCATTTCTTAGAAGGTCGCGCCTTAAACCAGCATGAAGAAGCGTATTACGATTTACCGCAGCGTTCTAATGAATCTGCCAGCTTATACGATCATTGCGTACGAGCAATTAAGCACGGCTTACGCTTTGGATCGCATCAATTACCACTCATTGGTAGCGGCGATTGGAACGATGGCATGAACCTCATCGGCCGCGATGGCAAAGGCGAAAGTGTGTGGTTGGCATGGTTTTTGGTTGAAAATTTAAATTGTTTCAGCATGATTGCTAGTATTAAAGGTGATAGTGCTTTTGCCGAAATTTGCACTATGCAAGCGGCACTATTGAAAGGCAATATTGAAACCAACGCGTGGGATGGCGAGTGGTATAGACGGGCTTATTTCGATGATGGCACACCGTTAGGCTCAAAAGAAAATGATGAATGCCAAATCGATTCCATCAGCCAAAGCTGGGCAGTTATTTCTAAAAGCGGCGACCCTGCGCGTGCAAAACAGGCGATGGCAGCCGTTAATCAACGCTTAGTACAACGGAATGCGCAGTTAATTAAATTACTTGATCCGCCATTTAATCAATCTCAATTAGAGCCTGGTTACATTAAGGGCTATGTGCCCGGTGTGCGTGAAAATGGAGGTCAATACACACATGCCGCCATCTGGGCAACTATGGCATTTGCCATGCTAGGCGAGACAGAGCGTGCTTGGGAGTTATATGGCATGCTAAACCCCATTAACCACGGCAGTTCAGTTGAACAAATACAAACCTACAAAGTAGAGCCCTATGTGATGAGTGCCGATATCTATGCTACTGCACCGCACACAGGACGAGGTGGATGGGCGTGGTACACCGGCGCTGCAGGTTGGATGTATCGGCTAACACTTGAGACTTTATTGGGCATCACTTTAGATAATGATCGTTTAGTTGTAGCTCCTTGTGTGCCTAAACACTGGCAATTTTACAAAATACATTACCGCTATCGCGATACTTTATATCATATTACGATTAATTTTCACGCCGAAAAAATGGAATTTTTATCACGCGTTACATTGAATAATATTGTCATTAATACGGATATTACAAATGGACAATCTGCACATGAAGGGACTTTAGCGCCCTGCTTTATTCCGCTGATTAACGATCTCCAAGAGCATGATGTTCAAGTGGATATTCAATTGACTATATAACGACTTTAGCTGAATGGCTATTCAGTTTAAGCGGAATTTTAACTATTCATAGTGGGTGCCTTTCCCGCACGCTCTACCAAGTTTAGAGCCTAATCTCAAGATAGAGCTTAATCATATTCAATAAAGTTTTTTGTTTAGGTTTAGTTTAAATAAATGGCTTATTTGCAATGCTAGCTTAATTATCTTTATGACTGTAGGAAGGTGCTGACTGAATTTTCAGAGCTTGTCTAATATTGACTAAATTTTTTAAAAGATAAAATGAGCTTAAGTTGAAGCTTAACTCAATTAATTTTACATCTAGTTTAAAAAATTATTATTGGAGAGATATTACACATGAATGAAAACTTATTTGTGGCATCTGTGATGATGGCGACTGTTTTTATTGGAATTTCGTTGGGATTGACGTTAGGCGCTATTTTTTAAATAGCATGTTTTTAAATTACGTATAATAAGCTTAAAACAAATCGCCTATGTTTAAGTATTTGTAAGCCTAACCATGCATTTTAGCAAATTCATAAATAATTGTAATTTTATGAACAGTAGTTGCTTATTTGTACAAAGTTATCTACGGTCAGATTTTCTGCACGAAGTTGTGGGTTTAAATTTAATTGCGCAAAACTTTCGTCATTTAAAAAACTTTTCAAGGTGTTGCGAATTGTTTTGCGGCGTTGCCCAAAAGCTGCCAACACAACCTTGTAAAATAAATCATAATCTCGTGCAATATAGGGCTTTTGCGCGTGGGGAACACAACGCACAAAAGCAGACTCCACCTTAGGTGCAGGATCAAATGCTTCAGGCGGTAC
>JANMBK010000089.1:0-5192 GCA_031360365.1 Methylophilaceae bacterium | reverse complement strand
AATAATTGGTCATGTATTAGGCCTGAATTGCCAGTTAGGTGCAGTAATCTACTGGCGTTGCGCTGGCCAGTTGGGTGTTGTGCAATCAACGTATCGGGTAAGAAAAAGTCGAAATCCTGAGTTTTCATAAATCGTGGGTTTAAATAAATAATTGAGTTTGAATTGCCAAAAATGTTGCTATAATGGCGGCGTTGTAATTATACCTCAAGCCGGGATGGCGGAATTGGTAGACGCACGGGAATCGAACCCCCACGTTGTCGCCAACGCGGGATTTTGAGTCCCGTGCGTCTACCAATTCCGCCATCCCGGCTTGAGGTATAATTACAACGCCGCCATTATAGCAACATTTTTCGCAATGCGAAGCCCAATATTGATGAACCCCCAGTATTAATAAACCCTAAGATTATCAAAACCCTAACATTTATGAAAACACAGGATTTCGACTTTTGTTTACCAGATGCACTCATCGCTCAACATCCCGCTCAGCAACGCAATGCCAGCAGGCTATTGCAACTCAACGGAAATACAGGTCAATTACAAGATAAATTATTTGTTGATTTACCTAGCTTTATTAATGCTGGAGATTTATTGGTTTTTAATGATACGCGCGTGATTAAAGCGCGCTTGTTTGGTGTTAAAGCCAGCGGTGGTGCGGTGGAAATGCTGGTAGAACGTGTAATAGACGCGCAACATGTGCTAGCGCTTATTCGCGCCTCGCGCGCACCAAAGGTGGGCACTGTAATAAAACTGGCGAATGCTTTTGAAGCCGAAGTGCTTGGGCGTGATGATGATTTATTTCATTTGAGGTTTTTAGGTGCAACGCCTGTGCTTGATTTGCTTGAAAAACATGGCGCCTTACCTTTACCGCCTTATATTACGCATGCGGCCGAGGCAGAAGATGATGAGCGCTATCAAACCGTATACGCCAAACATGTCGGCGCAGTTGCTGCACCTACCGCTGGTTTGCATTTTGATCAAGCGATGTTGATGCAACTCAAGACGCAGGGCGTGAATGTTGCCTATGTCACATTGCATGTAGGCGCAGGCACGTTTCAACCAGTGCGGGTAGATGATATTAAAGACCACAAAATGCACAGTGAAATTTACCATATTCCTGCCGAAACGATTACCGCCATTCAAGCCACAAAGCTGGCTGGCGGTAATGTAATTGCGGTTGGCACCACCAGTTTACGGGCATTAGAAAGCGCTACTGCAAATGCTTCTACAAAAAAACATGCCCTGAGAGCCAATATCCATGCGCCTGCTGGAGCATCGACAGAAAGGTGTGCTTTGTTTGATACTGAATTAGATAATAATTTAAGCGCTGAAACTAGTATTTTCATTACGCCTGGTTTTGAGTTTAAAGTGGTTGATAAGCTGATTACTAACTTTCATTTGCCCAAAAGTACATTGTTGATGTTGGTTTCTGCATTTGCTGGCTTTGACAATATTAAAAACGCCTACGCACATGCAGTAAAACAGCAATATCGATTCTTCAGTTATGGCGATGCCATGTTATTAGAAAGACAAGGTTAGCGAAAGACGAGACTGACCCCAGTTTAATTGAACTCTGTCCGATTGAACTCAAGCGTCAACATAAACACTAAACATGCGTTAACATAGCCGTCATTCAACTTTATTGTTCAACCTTGCAGAAAACAAATCACTCATGAGCATACTTAAAAAAACTATTACCAGCGCCATGATTGGTGGCGCCATTTTAGCCAGCAACGTACAGGCACAAGTTTTACCCGAAGCCGCACTTGGTATTAAATTTTCGCTGGCAAAAAAACCCACTACGCGCCCCATGACAGTCGCATACATTCCAGTATTTAAGCGTTATTACATTGCAGATGGCGGCTTAGCGCCCATGGGCTCTGAGTTTGAAGCGCCGATTTCAAAATCACTGATTCACAGTTACGATGAAACTGGCAAATACCTCAATTCATCTCGGCCTGGCTACGATAATCGCTCCATTTACTTTAACCCCAATACCAGCGCTTTAGAAACAATCACCTATAATGTTTCTAGTGATGTTGGCTTTTCTCCCAACACAGGTATTTATGCTATTCACTTAACCGAAACCGGTGATTTAAAAGATACGTCTGACGAGATTTCGCAATTTAACCCAGCGTTTGGCCATTCTGGCACCATGCCCACTTACGATGCAGCCAATAAACGTTATTTTGCTAAGCAAGGCCGCAGCGATAAGGTGTTTATTGTCGATCCGAAACTGCGTGAGAAAGTGGGCGAAATTAAGCTGGATTTAGCGAAAGCAGGCGCCAAGTTTGATGACGTGAGCGATTTATTTGTGGCTTACACTGGCGTAAAAGGCGAAGAGTTAATTTTGTTAGATATCGACCACAAAGCCGCATTAGTGTTTGATGTTACTGGTAAGTTTGTGGCTAAAAGTGAGCTGCCAAAAGACATGAAACTGCGCTCACAAAACCACTTCAACGGTATTGGTTATGCTAATGACATGCTATTTGTTTACCACGACAGCGAAACTGAATTTGGTACTTATTACGGGTTTAAAATCTTAAAATAGTACAACTGCTGAAGATTAAACTTTAGTCGTTAAAAAACCGCACATTAAGCATGTGCGGTTTTTTTGATCATAATAGTTTACTTACCTAATATACCGGCTAATTTACCTGACAACATACCAAAAATGGCACCTAATATTGTAGATAAAGCCACTAATAACACTGGATTAGTTAAATCCATGGCAGTCACGCTACCTGCATTTGCAGTTTGCAGCGCATAAGCCGCAGTTGCTGCATAGCCATATACATTGGCTGGCACGGCAGATAGCAAGGGAATGTTTGCCACAATAACCAACAAGAACACGGTGACTGCAATGTAAATGGCTGGGCCAAGCGCGCCAGCTAAACCGAGTGGATTAGCTCCCACTAAGGCCAATGCGACGCCTGCAATGACTGCGCCGTAAATCATGCCTACAATGGTTTTTTGTAATGCAGCACCATCTGCACCCAAAGCAAAATAGCAACCCCAAGCAATAAACCCTGCCCATACCAGTACAAAACCTGCCAATGGACCTAACGCTAGAAATGCCCACACGCCACCTAAAATTGCAATACTTAACGCTAACGCTGTTAATTTCGACATACTTTATCTCCCTGAAAAAGGTAAAACTCTTATAAAAATAATGGTTTGAGTAAATAATATACCTGTAAATCAGCCAGCAATTTTAGGTTGGCACAGCTTGCGATGAAACTAAGTATTTAGGATGAAACAGCGCAAAGCACCAACTTCAAATAGCTAAACTAAGCGCAGTCTAGCCCTAATTCGGTGCAATTGACAAGCGTTTTGTGTAGGTGTGGGATTAGTTGAGTGTTGCTTGCGCAGAAGAATGGATGGTGGGTGCGGTGTAATCCCAATGTTTACGCCATGCGCCAAGCACTAAGTTGGGATATTGTGGCTTACCTAAACTGCCGTTATACCGTCCAAGCGCGCGGTATAAATCACCACGTTCTATATCGATATAATGCCTTAATATGGTACAGCCATAGCGTAGATTTAATTTTAAGTGGAATAAATTATGATCAGAGCTACCTATGCTTTTTACCCAAAAAGGCATCACTTGCATGTAACTGCGCGCACCAACGGACGACACTGCGTATTTTTTAAAGCCGCTCTCAACATGAATCAAGCCCAGCACCATTTGCGGATCTAAACCTGCACGTGTTGCCTCATAATGGACAGACCTTAAAAACTCTTCGCGATAGGCTTGGTTGGGCAAACGCTTTTTTAAGCGGTCTGACATCTCTGCAAGCCATGCTTGACCTTCGATATCACTCACAAACATCAGCTTAGGTGCGCCTAGATCACTAATTGATTTTTGCATCAGCGTTTTAACGCTGTTAGATAACTGCTCTTCTTTCTGATTTCCCGCTTGGCATATAGATGCGGCAGAAATCAAAACAATTAAGCAAATTTTTTGGCAAATTTTTTGTAAACTATGTTTAAACATTTATCTTTAAGAAATTATATGGGATTGAAGAAAATTAACCACATCACTTATCACATTACTTACAAGCAAGTTTTGTGCCTCGGTTATATTCCTAGCCTTATATTCTACCTTGCCTTCGGCCAAGCCACGTTCGCCTACCACTATGCGATGTGGAATACCGATCAAATCACTTTCGGCAAACATCACGCCAGGGCGCTCTCCGCGGTCATCTAGCAGCACATCAATGCCTGCTTTTTTACAATCTTCATAAAGCTGATGCGCAGTATTTTTCACCAATTCACTCTTATCCATGCCAATTGGGCAAATTACTAACTCAAACGGCGCCATGCTCAGCGGAAAAATAATGCCCTTTTCGTCACTTCCCTGCTCAATTGCGGCACCTACAATGCGCGATACGCCAATGCCGTAACAACCCATTTCCATCACTTGTGATTGGCCATGCTCATCTAAATAGGTTGCGTTCATGGCTTGTGCGTATTTAGTGCGCAGTTGAAAAATATGACCAACCTCAATGCCGCGACACAAGCTTAATGTGCCTTTGCCATCTGGGCTAGCATCGCCATCCACCACATTTCGAATATCTGCCACTTGGCTAGGCTCAGGCAAATCACGACCAAAATTAACATGGCTTAAGTGATATTTGGGTTTGTTGGCACCACATACAAAATTGCTCATATTTGCCACGGTTTTGTCAGCAATTATTGTCACACTTGCGCCCACGCGTGCTTTATCAAGAAATACAGGCCCAATAAAACCAGGCGGGCAGTTTAAATTAGCACGAATTTCTTCCTCAGTCGCAAACCTGAAATTACCTATTACTTTACTGGCTTTTACTTCGTTTAAATTATGGTCGCCACGCAATAAAGCTAAATAAAACTGTTCATTCTCAGACTCATCTTTTGCTACCAAGGCAATCGCCTTCACAGTGCGCTCAATGCTTATTCCTAGCAACTTCGCCACATCTTCACATTGCGTTTGTTTTGGCGTTTCTACTTCTTGCATGGCATCGCCAGCAGCCGCTCTGCTATTGGCTTGCGGCAATGCCTCTGCCAGCTCTACATTGGCGGCATAATCTGATGTTTCGCAGTAGGCCAACGCATCTTCACCGCTATCCGCCAGCACATGAAACTCTTGCGAGCCATCGCCGCCAATGGCACCAGAGTCGGCTTTAACTGCACGAAACTTAAGCCCCAAACGC
>JANMBK010000060.1:0-5765 GCA_031360365.1 Methylophilaceae bacterium | reverse complement strand
TAAATCTTTCCGTTGGGGTATGGGTTGGTTCATATTCTCAGAAGTCATGTTCTTCTTTGGTTTCTTTGGTGCTCTATTCTACGCACGTAATGTTTCTGTGCCTTGGTTAGCCGATGCTAAGTTGTTGTGGCCAAACTTTGTGGCTGGCTGGCCAACTTCTGGCCCTGGCCTCACAGAAGCATTCACGGCAATGGGTCCTTGGGGTCTACCAGCAATCAATACCTTGATATTGTTAACCTCTGGTGTAACGCTAACTTGGGCCCACTGGGGTTTGATGAAGGATAAACGTACACAACTTAAAGTTGGTTTGGCACTCACAATTTTACTTGGTGCAATATTCTTGTATCTTCAAATGCACGAATATGCTGAAGCAGGCTTTACCATTAAAACAGGTATTTATGGCGCAACCTTTTATATGCTTACTGGCTTCCACGGGCTGCATGTGACGATGGGGGCAATTATGTTAAGCATTATTTTGTTCCGTGTCATGAAGGGACATTTTGATTCACATGATCACTTTGGTTTTGAGGCGGTAGCTTGGTATTGGCACTTTGTGGACGTGGTGTGGTTATTCTTGTTCATATTTGTGTATTGGCTATAGCTTTAAATTAGGCTTAATTGACGCCGCAAGGGCAGCCTTGTGGCGTTTGTTTTTGTGTTTTTGCAGTGAATTATTTCGTACTAAAACAATCATATTTCCTATGGAGGCGTGATGATAGTATCTGAGATAGACGCATATAACAGCTTTAAAGTCACTTTTAAGCCCAATAGCGCTTTAAACGCCGTAACTAAGCAAAGAGTCATTATTTTACTCACGGTGATTCCGTGTGTTATTGGTATAGCGTTTTGTTTTTTTGGGGCATGGCCAATATTGCCATTTGTGGGCTTAGAGATAGCCGCGCTTGCGTATGCTTTTTATTATGTGAATAAGCATGAAGCTGATTATGAAAGTATTAGCATAGAAGGCGATAGCCTGCTGATTGAACATTGCTTAGGAGAGCAAGTAAGCCAGCAGTTAATTAACCCATATTGGGTAAAGGTTGTGCAACATGAGCTACCTAATGGCGAGCTACATTTGTATTTGCAAACGCATGGTAATGAAGTCGAAGTGGGACGCTACTTGACCAGAAATCAGCGCGAGCTATTGGCGAAGCAATTAAAACAAAGAACTGGTACTTTAAGATAATAGTAAATTGGATAAAAATGGATCAAAATAAAGACAGGCTGAAAAAGAAAAACTTATTGGTAGGCTGGGCTATCGGCATATTGGCTATAATTTTGTATATTGTTGTAATTTATACAAAATAAATAATCGATTGCAATTAAATGAGTATTAGTGATAAACAAAGTTTGTTGTCGTCGATCAATAAGCGGCTTGCTTGGAAGTTAAGCATCATTGTATTTGCTGGCTTAGCGTTTAGTTTTGCAGTGGCTCCGCTTTATGATGTGATGTGCAGAGAGTTTGGTTTAAATGGCAGGGCAGATAGCACTGCAACTAAGTTTGACACCTCTCAAAAAGTAGATAAAACCCGTTGGGTGACTGTGATATTTACAGGCAACACTATGCCTGGTTTAGGTTGGAGTTTTCATCCTAAACAAACAAGCATGAAAGTGCATCCTGGTGAAATTACCATGACAAGTTACACCGCAAAAAATAATGCAGAAATTAGCCAGTTGGGAGTCGCTGTGCCAAGTATTACACCAGAGCTGGCCACTTTATATTTTAAAAAGATTGAATGCTTTTGTTTTAAAGAACAAACATTAAAAGCGGGTGAAAATAAACAAATGCCAATCATGTTTTATGTCAAGCCTGACATCCCGGCTGATGTGCATACCGTGACATTGAACTACGCGTTTTACAATGGTAACGCGGGTCTTTCGCAAGCGGCGCTTGCTGAAAAAGCCGCTTTAGCCTTAAATTAAGCGCTTGTTAGTTTATGCTGGATGTGGATTCGGATTACCTATAAAGCCAGTATAAAAGCCAATCATTAGCAACAAAAATAAAGTGATTGAAATGCCAATGCGCCATGTTAGCGCTTTAACAACCTTCTCGTTATTCTCACCTTTCATTAAATGGTAGAACGAAATAAATAGGCTGCCAAAAATAAACAGCAGCATGATGATGATAAGAATTTTAAGTAACATAGTGTGCTCTTTTTGTAGTTATTAAGCTGCGCAGTTAAAACAGTAGTCAAATAAATTATGCAATTAAATACGCAATATAGAAATTTAATAGACTCGCAGCAATTCACTTAAGTTGCAATAGAGGATTTGAAGTTTGAAATATACGTTCCGCCCAAATATTTGGATGTCATTAGCCACCGCGCTTATGTTGGGAATTTGTATCAAACTAGGCATGTGGCAATACAATAAGGCAGATGCTAGACGTAACTTGCAAACGCAACTGACTGCGCGTTTGAACGAGGAAGCGGTGGTGCTTCCCACTAAAATAGTAGTCCTAAAAAAAGAAACGCTGGAAACTTGGCGTTATAAGCGCGTTAAGTTTAATGGTAATTACGACACGCGCTATCAATTATTGCTCGATAACCAAGTACAAAATACCGTAGCTGGTTTTCATGTGTTAACGCCGATGCAAGTTGAAGGCAGCAATACTTACGTGCTGGTAAACCGTGGTTGGGTGCCTAGAACCGCCGCTAATGTGGGAGAAGTGCCTAAGCCACCCACCATAGAAACGCCGCAAGGTAAGCAACAAATAGAAGGTGATATTGGGCTGCCAGCTAGTAAATTCTTCACCATGGATACGCCACCAGCCGCTGATGGTGCTTGGCTGCCAGTTTGGCAAAATTTAGACTTGGCGCGTTATGCGAAATCGGTGCCATTTGCGGTGCAGCCCTTTGTGGTGCGACTAGGTGCAAAAAGTAACGCTGGCGGCTTTGTAAGAAATTGGCCGCCACCAGGCGAACGTGTCACCATGCATTTGGGATACGCCTACCAATGGTTTGGTTTTGCACTGACGCTATTAGTGATATACATCGTATTAAATATTAAGAAAGTTGAGCATTAATTATATGTCTGATCCGATTCAAGACCAATCAAAACCAAGAAGCATGAAAACATTTTATCTGCTTATTTTAGTGTTTATATTGCCATTTACCATGGCAGTTTTACTCCATTTTATTAATTTAAAACCCACTGGCAAAAGTTATGGCAATTTAATGCAGCCGCCAAAAAGCTTACAGATTCCCATGCTAAAAAATTTACAAGGCAAGGCATTTAAGCCTGAACAATGGAATAAAATTTGGAATGTAGTGACGGTTGACACCACGGGCTGTACTGAAGATTGTGCTGCGCGCGTGCACATGCTAAAGCAAGTGCATACTTCAATGAATAAAGATATGGATCGTGTACAACGTGTGTTGTTGGTGCCAGTGGATATTAATAGTGAAGAGTATAGCGAGATTCAAAAAACATACCCAGATTTGATTGTATTGGCTGGTTCAGATGTGGAAACTACAAAGTTCGCAGCTGAGTTTGACGCTAGCAAAGGCAACGTATTCTTAATAGACCCTTTAGGTAATTTAATGATGAGTTACCCAGATAAATTTGACCCCAAAGGCTTGCGTAGCGATTTAACACGCTTACTGAAAAACTCTTGGGCTGGTTAGAAATTAATACAAGCGAAAGTATAGAAATGCGAATCTTTAATAAATTAGTACTGTTGGCAACGCTACTGGCTGTTTGTGTGGTTGTTTTGGGTGCTTATGTGCGACTTTCTGATGCTGGTTTAGGTTGCCCTGATTGGCCAGGCTGCTATGGAACGCTCACTGTGCCGCAAAGCGAAAGTGCCATTGCCCACGCACAAGTTACTTACCCAGATTCGCCAGTGGAACATGGCAAAGCTTGGAAAGAAATGATTCATCGTTATCTCGCAGGTGCATTGGGCTTACTAGTGTTGGCGATATTTGTGCAGGCTTGGCGCAAGCGTGCTGAAATTAAAGTGGCGAGTTGGTTACCTACATTTTTATTAGCACTTATTATTTTTCAAGCAGCGCTGGGTATGTGGACGGTAACGTTGTTGCTGCGCCCAATCATTGTCAGTGCACATTTGATTGGTGGCATGAGCACACTGGCTATATTGACTTGGATTACTCATCGACATTGGGGTGTTATTAGCAATACAGTGCAATCGCCAACTATGCGATTTTGGATACGTGGTGCGATGGTTGTATTATTTATGCAAATATTTTTAGGAGGCTGGACCAGCACTAACTACGCCGCATTGGCCTGTACAGATTTTCCTACTTGTCATGGTATGTGGATCCCTGAAATGGATTTTAGCAACGCGTTTAATTGGTTTCGAGAATTGGGTGTAAGTAATGATGGCAATTCCTTACCTTTGGCCGCCTATACTGCCATTCAGTGGACGCATCGTATGGGTGCCTTAGTGACATTATTATACGTAGGTAGTTTAGGTCTACGCTTATTAAAACAGCCACAACTTAGAAGAATAGCGTACATTATGATAGGTTTATTGGTGATTCAAATCGTTTTAGGCATCGCCAATTTAGTCTTACATCTTCCCCTTGCACTGGCAGTAGGGCATAATATGGGCGCGGCTTTATTGCTAATTTCAGTCGTGGTATTAAATTCAAAAATTACTGCTTTAAAAGCCTAATTGCAGTTAATAAAGAGATAAAACTAGAGAGATTCAATGAGCGCAGCGACTGAAATGAACATGCAACCAGCAAGATCAAGTTTTAGTAACTTTCTCGCTTTATGCAAGCCACGGGTCACTATGCTCATTGTGTTTACTGCGATGATAGGCATGTTTTTAGCTACGCCTGGCATGGTGCCACTAGATATACTGCTAGCCGCTACAGTCGGCATCGGCATGGCATCAGGTGCTGCTGCGGCATTTAACTGCTTGGTAGAGCAAGCTATTGATGCAAAAATGGCGCGCACACGTGGCCGCCCTTTGCCCACAGGCCAAGTCACATCTAAACAAACTTTTATATTCGCCAGTATTATGGCTAGCGTTGGCTTGGCCATTTTATATCTATTTGTAAATCCGCTGACCATGTGGCTCACATTGGCTACTTTTGTGGGTTACGCCATTATTTATACAATATTTTTAAAGCCTGCTACACCGCTAAACATTGTCATCGGCGGCTTATCTGGCGCCATGCCGCCAGCTCTTGGCTGGGCAGCGGTCACAGGCAGTGTTTCTGCAGAGGCATGGATTTTAGTGTTAATCATTTTTGCTTGGACGCCACCGCACTTTTGGGCGCTAGCACTATATCGTCGTGAGGAATATGCAAAATCAGGCTTACCCATGTTGCCTGTGACGCATGGAGAAGAATACACGCGCCTACAAATTTTGCTATACACCATTATCTTGGTAGCGGTCACCTTAATGCCATTCGCCATGCGTATGAGCGGCTTTATTTACTTGGGCTCAGCTATGTTATTAAACGCAGTATTTATGTGGTACGCACTTGGCTTGTATCGCAAGTATTCAGATGCACTAGCAAAAAGTATGTTTAAATTTTCTATTTTATATTTAACTTTACTATTTGCTGCATTACTGGTGGATCACTACTGGCTATTTAGGCTATAAACTGATATTTTTTTAGTGGCGCGCCCGGCGGGAGTCGAACCCACGACCTTTGGCTTCGGAAACCAACACTCTATCCAGCTGAGCTACGGGCGCAAATATAATAAGAATGCGCATTATAGCAAAATCGCTTTGATTTGCCAGTTTTGATACACTAATGAAGCTGAAATAATAAGAACACATTAAGACC
>JANMBK010000036.1:0-5324 GCA_031360365.1 Methylophilaceae bacterium | reverse complement strand
TGAGCCTTTAACCCACCTAGTCGTCACGCCAGCTTGCTGAATTTTTTTTCGCTCTTGGTGGATTTTTTTACGTTTATCGTGGTTTAAGTTGGCTAAAAATGCTTCAAAATCTGCATAGTTTTGGTTGTGCCATCTAAACTGTACGCCTGTGCGCTTAAGCCAACCAGCGGCTTCAAACTGCGCTGCACAAGCGTCATCGGGAAACAACACATGCGCACTAGAAAGCTTATGTTGCTGCATAGCGCCTTCAATCGCATCCAACATTAAATTTTTTATTTTGTCGTCACTTATATTGTCATTTATATCCTCACTTACAAGCAAGCGTGCGCTGGTAATGGGCGAAAACGGAATCGCCGATATCAGTTTTGGATAATAATTTAAACCACTACGCTGATAGGCATCGGCCCATGCCCAATCAAACACATATTCGCCATAGGAGTGACTTTTTAAATACAGCGGCATAGCGCCAATCAGTCGGTTATTTTGTTTGACCACTAATGGGTATGGATTCCAGCCAGTGCCTTTGCCTACGCTGCCAGAATGCTCCAATGCACTTAAAAAGGCATGACTGAGTAATGGTGTGCCATCGGTAAGCGCATCCCATTGTTCAGCATCGATTTGATCGAGGCTAGAGATAAGTTCAATGGAAATATCTTGTGTGGCTATTGGTTTTATTTTGGGCTGTTTAGACATAAAAACACTGTGAGCTTATAGGCCTAAAAAATCAAGCGGCGCACTAAGCCAGTTGGGCTGATAGCTAAAATATAATTTGGGAGTTATTGCGAAAAACTGACTTGCTTTAAATTTAACTGGGTTTATTTAGCTAGGTTTATTTAACTAGGTTTAATTAACTAGGTTTATTTAGCTAGGATTTAACTGGGTTTAATTAACTGGGTTTAATTAACTAGGCCGTTTGCGGGTGCTTGCAGCTTGTTTATTTAATTTTGATTTACTTTTATCTTTAATGGCGGTTTCGGCTTCTAGAATTTTTTGCGCTTCCATTTTCGCTTCAGCCGCTTTTTGGCGTTCTATTTGTTTGGCTTGCGCCAGTTGTAACTCTTCTAAAGTAATCACTTCATCTTCATCAACATCCACATAGCTAAAATGTCGCGCTACTTGTGGCAGGCAATGCGTAACTTCTTCACGGTCTAGCGAATCATCGTTATCTTTATTACAGTCATTAAAACGCGCTTCTACGCTTTCTTGCATGGCCTTGCGTTTTTGTGCAATTTGATTGTGTTCAGGGTCAGTCGATTTTGCGTAATCGCCCAATGCTTTGCGCAAACGGGCGCGATCTTCTGGGCTAAAATTGTGCTCTAAAGTTTGCTCCATCGCGCTGGTGTCTGACTCTTCTACCACCGATTTATCTTCTGCAATAACACTATTTTTACCTCCAGCAAACACTGGCAACATCAAGCTGGTGCCTAATACAAACAGTATTGGTGTGCTTGCTAAATAAAAATGTGCTTTTAAACCCATTATTTTATTAAGTATCTCTTTTATATTCTTTTTATTTTATTGTTTTAAATCAGGCATTATTGCAGCCGGTAACTATGAATTAAGTTTGTAAATGCAATGTTTCATGTTGCACCATATTTGTAACTATTTGTAACATTTGCTTATTTCAGTTATTTGGATAGCTACTATTGCACAAAAGTTTCTACAATTCTAGCTTTATTCAACCTTAAAACTTATACTAAAGTGATTACAATATTAATTTAAACGCGTGAAAGCAAATAACATGGCAGAAACCAATAAAAGTATAGCCAACAAAAAAATACTGATGGTAGATGACGATGCACGTATACGTGAGCTGTTGCAACGTTATTTAACCGAACAAGGATTTAACATTAAAACCGCGGGCGACGCTAAAGAGATGGACGCTCTGCTGAATACCGATAGCTTTGATTTATTGGTGCTAGATTTAATGTTGCCAGGCGAAGATGGTTTGGCTATTTGCCGCCGCTTACGGGCTAACAATGTAAAGACGCCCATTATTATGCTAACCGCACGTGGCGATGAAGTAGATAGAATTATTGGGCTTGAAATGGGCGCTGATGATTATTTGCCCAAGCCGTTTAACCCACGTGAGTTACTAGCCCGCATTAACGCGGTGATGCGTCGCCATGAATATAGTCCAGAATCCGATAATGCAGGTAAATCAGAGGCATTTAGTTTTGGCGATTTTGTGTTTGATCCAACTACCAGAAGCCTCAGCCGTGATGGCATGCAAATTACCATTACCAGTGGCGAGTTTGCACTGCTAAAAGTGTTTACAGAGCATCCACGCCAACCACTTTCGCGAGATCGATTAATGCAATTAGCGCGAGGTCGCGAGCTAGATGTTTTCGACCGCAGCATAGACGTACAAGTATCCCGCTTACGGCGAATTGTTGAGCCTGACCCCACGCATCCACGCTATTTGCAAACCATGTGGGGATTTGGCTATGTATTTATCCCCGATGGCGAAGCAACGCACTGATAATATTGACCATTTGCAAAACTGATTATCTGCTTTGAAGTTTTTACCGCGCACTTTACTTTCTCGCATCATGCTGCTAATCGCCCTGCTGTTGGCGATTAGTATTTATGCCTCACTTAAAATTTTTGATTATTTTGACCGCGAACCCCGCGCCACCACCGCTGCATTGCAAGCGGTCACTATTGTCAATTACACCCGCGCCTCACTGATTGCATCGCACGAAGACAGACGCTTGGCGTTGCTTTCAGAACTGTCTGGCCGCGAAGGCGTGCGTGTGTATGTAGCCGATTTTTTAGAGGATATTGAGCCACTACCCGACGATCCATTCATTTATTTGATTGCACAAAAGATTCGTGAGCGTTTGGGTGTAGAGACGATTATCACCATTAATCATTATGGCATCCCTGGTTTATGGATTAGCTTTAACGTAGAACAAGACGATTTTTGGGTGGTGATACCTAAAATTCAAGTCGACAGGCCTTTTCCTTGGCATTGGCTGGGTTGGGCAGCCGTGGTGGGTTTACTCTCACTGTTTGGTGCGTATTTAATTGCCTCACGTATTAATCAGCCGCTTAACTTGCTGGTATATGCCGCCGATCGATTGCGTAAAGGTGAGCCAGCACCACGACTACCCGAGGCTGGTGTAGCCGAGCTGCGAGAAGTCAGCCGCACCTTTAACGACATGGCAGAATCGCTGATGCGACTCGATAATGAGCGCACGCTATTATTGGCGGGTGTTTCACACGATATTCGCACGCCGCTGGCAAGATTGCGCATTGCCGTAGAGCTGTTGCCAGACGAAGCTTGCGAAAGCCTTAAAGCGGGCATGGTGGAAGATATTGCCGACATGGATAACATCATTCACCAATTTTTAGATTTTGTGCGAGGCGTAGAAGGTGAGCCTACCAAAATGATGGATATCAACGTGTTGCTGCAAGCCTTGCAAGAGCGCCAAGCGCGCGCAGGGCGCGAACTTAAAGTGAATTTAAGCAACACTTATTTTATCCCACTGCGCCCGTTAGCCATGCAGCGCTTGCTAGATAACTTAGTTGGCAATGCATATGCTTATTCAAAAGGTAAGGTAGAAGTGGTGAGCAAAATTACCGCAGAAAACATCGTCATTAGCGTGTTAGATAACGGGCCTGGCATTCCCGCAGAGCATGCAGAGCGGCTATTAAGGCCATTTGAGCGCATGGATAGTGCGCGCAATAAAAATGAAGGTGGTAGCGGTTTGGGTTTGGCGATTTGTAATAGAATTGCCAAGCTACATCGTGGTAAATTAGAGCTGATTAACCGTGCTGAAGGCGGCTTAGAAGCGCGCTTAAGTTTGCCAATTCAAACTTAACTGCAATTATGGACATTCGACAGCATGCGCTGCAAGCCAATATCTATGCGGGTTTCGCGCATGAATAACCAGCTTTGACGTGTAAATAAGCAACCTTAGTTGATATATTTCACGGGCAAGCCAAATACTGGCTAGCGGTTACAGAGCAGTTAATTTTTCTCGCTACTTACACTTAGCTTAAACCAAGTCGTTGGCTTTAAACCAGTTTAGCGTTTCACGAAGTTTTACCACCTCGCCCACAATAATCAAGCTAGGCGGCTTTAGTTTGGCGGCCTCTACTTTTTCAGCCAAATCGGCAAGCGTTGCGGTGACCACTCTTTGCCGCTGTGTCGTGCCTTGCTGGACAACGGCTGCAGGCATATGTGGCGAAACGCCATGTGCAATTAACTGCGCGCAAATTTGATTTAGCCCGACCAAACCCATGTAAATGACCACTGTTTGCTTAGGTCTGCTCATGGCTTGCCAATCTAAATCTACCGTCCCATCCCGCAAATGTCCAGTAATAAACAAGCAAGCTTGCGCGTAATCGCGGTGCGTTAACGGAATGCCGGCATAGCTAGAAACGCCATTGGCGGCAGTAATGCCCGGCACCACTTGAAACGGTACGCCTCTTTTCATCAAAGTTTCAATTTCTTCACCACCACGCCCAAAAATAAACGGATCGCCACCTTTTAAGCGCAATACGCGCTTGCCTTCAAGCGCCAATTTTGCCAGCAATTCGTTAATCTCTTCTTGCGGCATAGTGTGTTGATCTCGTGATTTTCCTACAAAAATCAGCTCTGCGTCACGCCGTACTAATTCCATCACTTCCGGGCTGACCAATTTATCGTACACGCACACATCGCACATTTGCATTAAACGCAGCGCTCGAAACGTCAATAAATCTGGGTCGCCTGGGCCACCGCCTACCAAAAACACCTCACCTTGATTCTTGCTTGTATCTGCATCATTTAAAATATTCTGCAACAGCTCGCGTGCCGCTTGCTCTTGTCCTGCCAGCACCCGCTCTACGATTGGGCCTTGCAGCACACCTTCCCAAAAAATTCTTCTGGCTTGTGTAGTAGCAAACTTGGCTTTTACTTGCTCGCGAAATTCACCTGCAATATCGGCAATGCGGCCATAAGTGGCAGGCAACATGGTCTCAATTTTAGCGCGGATATAGCGTGCTAATACCGGTGCGTTACCTTCGCTAGAAACAGCAATCACCACTGGGCTGCGGTCGATAATCGAGCCCATGGTGAAAGTGCATAAATCAGGCGCATCCACTACATTTACAGGGATATTTTGCGCTTTTGCAGCAATGGAAACCGCAATATTTACCGCCGCATTATCTGTCGCCGCAATGACTAAGCATGCGCCTGTCAGCTGATTTGGTGCAAAATTAGTTTGCAAAAATTTAATCTTTTCAGCACTCACTAAATCTTGCAGCTCAAGACAAATCTCTGGCGAGTACAAGGTAATCGCCGCCCTGGCTTTAAGCAGCATGCTGACTTTGCG
>JANMBK010000251.1:0-4136 GCA_031360365.1 Methylophilaceae bacterium | reverse complement strand
ACTTCAACCTGTTGCTGCACATAATCTGCCAGCATGCTTTGCAGCAACACCGCATCAGGCGTCGTGTTAGTAGTTTCGCTTAGTTGATTTGGCAGGCCGTTGCCCAGCGTACCAATTACCGCTGTTTTGCGTTGCAAATAGTTAAAACATTGCGAGAGCCACTGCGTAATGGATGTTTTACCATTAGTCCCTGTCACGCCTATCATCCAAAGCTTGGGCGATGGATTGTTGTAAAATTGACTGGCAATCTTGCCAGCCTGCAATCTTAGCTGCTTGATTGGTTGATTCTCAACATTCCATTCAGGGTTCCATTTAAAGCCTTGTGAATCCCACAACACTGCATTTGCGCCATTTTTAATCGCATCCGCAATGTAAGTTCTACCATCCTTGGCATCGCCTGGGTATGCCAAAAATAAACTACCTTGCTGCACTTTGCGACTATCTGTCGTTATATGCTTTAGTGGCGTTTTAATTGTATGCACTGTCATACCACCTCTTTAACATCGTCAACCACTTCTGGTGGAATCACAATATTATGGTTGGGTGAATCTTGTGGCACAGCCAGCATACGCAATGCATCGGCCATCACTGCGCTAAACACAGGAGCAGCCACTATGCCGCCATAATATTGTTCATTGTCAATACTAGGCTCATCTATCATCACCGCCATAATGAGTCGTGGATTAGATGCTGGTGCCATACCGACAAAAGAGCCAACATACTTATCTTTTTCATAGCCAGTAGGGCCTAATTTATGTGCAGTGCCTGTTTTACCACCTACACGGTAGCCCGCTACTTGCGCTCTTAATGCCGTGCCGCCTGGCTGAACTACAAGCTCCAACATATCTTTCACATCATTGGCCACTTGTGCTGAAAATACTTGATGGCCGACAGGCGATTCTTTTATTTTAAATAATGAAATAGGTTTCAGTTCGCCCTCGTTGCTAAATACGGTGTATGCACGCGCTAGCTGAAGCAAGGTAAGACTAATGCCATGTCCATAAGACATGGTAGCCTGCTCAATAGGGCGCCACGTTTTGTATGGCCGTACTCTACCCGCCGCCTCACCCGGGAAGCCAATATTGGCCCTGTTACCAAAACCTAGTTGATTAAACGTACTCCACAGCTCTTCTTTTTTTAAGCTTAGCGCCATTTTTGCGGCACCCACGTTGGACGATTTTTGCACCACCTGCGACACCGTCAGCACACCGTGAGGATGCGAATCGTTAATGGTGGCTGGGCCAATTGACATGTGACCAGGTGCAGTTTGAATTTTTGTTTCTGGTCTGTAATCACCAAACTGCATGGCCGCCGCGGCCGTAACAGCTTTCATTGTGGAGCCTGGCTCAAACATATCAGTAATCGCGCGGTTGCGCGTTTTACCTTTAATGTTGATTGGGTTATTCGGGTTGTAAGTGGGCAAATTCACCATCGCCAACACTTCGCCTGTTTTGGCATCTAGCACTACAATGGCACCGGCTTTAGCTTGGTGTTTTTCTAAGGCTTTTGATAACTCTCTAAATGCTAAATATTGAATGCGCCTGTCGATGCTTAGCACCAAATCATGGCCGTCCTGCGGCACTTTAACGGCCTCTAAATCTTCAACAATATGACCTTGTCTATCTTGAATCACACGGCGACTGCCTGCCTTGCCTGATAGCGTGGCATTTTGTGCTAACTCAAACCCCTCTTGTCCATTGTCATCAATGCCAGTAAAACCAACTAAGTGCGCAGTGACATCGCCCGCTGGGTAAAAACGTTTATACTCGCGCTGCAAAAACACGCCAGGGATTTCTAAACTCATGACTTTTGCGGCCAACTCAGGCGAAATGCGACGTTTTAAATAAACAAATTCACGTTTTCTATTGGCGATTTTTTTATCAATATCTTTGGTTTTAATGGTGAGTAATTTGGCTAGTGCCAATTTTTGATTCTTGCTAATTTCAACATCGGGCGGACTTGCCCATACCGATTCCACTGGGCTACTAATCGCTAGCAATTCGCCATTTCTATCGGTAATTTTGCCGCGATGCGCTTGCAATACTAAGTTGCGGCTATAGCGTGCATCACCCTTTTGCTGCAAAAACTCTTTATGCAAACTTTGTAAATAAATGCCACGTAGAAATAAAGCGCCAAAACCCACCAAAACGGTAATCAGCAGTACACGCCTGCGCCATGCGGGCAGTTTTACAATGTGATGCTGGGTTTTGTCGTAAGCCATTTGTACTTTAATTACTCATATCTTCTAGCGAAATTACTTGTATGCGTTTTGCATCCGGCACTTGCATATTTAGCTTTTTGGCGGCATGCTCTTCAATGCGCGAATGCATGGCCCAAGTGCTTTGTTCTAGCTGCATTTGGCCAAATATCGTTTCATATTTTTTGCTTAAATCTTGTTGCTGCTCTAGCTCAAAATACAATTTGCGCGCCTTGTGTTGGGCAGTAACGACGCCCAAACATATTAATATCAATACAAAAAATAAAATGAGGTTAAGGCGTGTCACTGGTTGGCTGCACCTTCTGCCGTCCGTTCTGCTACCCGCATCACCGCGCTACGGCTACGCACATTCTGCTTCACTTCTGCAGCGCTCGGCTTAATGGCTTTACCTATTGAAACAAGTCTAGGTTTTGGCAAGTCTTTGGCTTTTATGGGGAAATTGCTGGGCAAATCATCACGATTCTGCTCGCTTTGAATAAATTTTTTTACTATTCTATCTTCCAGCGAATGAAAGCTAATCACCACTAACCTGCCACCAACAGCCAACAAATTTAAGCATTGCGGCAATATTAGCGATAACTCCTCAAGCTCCGAATTGACGAAAATCCGTAAAGCTTGAAAGGTGCGCGTTGCAGGGTTCTGCCCCGGTTCGACCTTGGGGATTGCACTTGCCACGACCTTGGCAAGCTGTCCTGTAGTGGTGATGGCGCGCCCGTCATTGCGCTCCTTAATAATCGCCCTTGCAACCTGCTTAGCAAACCGTTCTTCACCATAGTCTTTGATCACTTTCCCTAATTGTTGTTCTGAAATTGTGGTTAACAGTTCTGCCACTGTTTTGCCACGCGTTTGGTCCATACGCATATCAAGTGGGCCATCAAACCTAAAACTAAAACCGCGCTCACCTTCATCAATTTGTTGCGATGAAATACCTAAATCTAGCAAAATGCCATCTACACTACTTAAATTGTTGTTTACCGCCAATTGATTGATTTCTGAAAAATGCCGATGCTCAATATTGAATCGGGCATCTGAAATGTTTTTACCTGTTTCTATCGCAGCTAAATCTCTATCCATGGCATACAAGCGGCCAGCGCTATTTAGTTTAGAAAGTATTTTTTTACTGTGCCCACCGCGGCCAAATGTGCCATCAATATAAACCCCACTTGGCTTAATATTGAGCGCATCTATGGCCTCGTTAAGTAAAACGGTGATGTGATTTGTAGCTGTTGACATAATTGCTGGTGAGGCTGAGGCCGAGTTTAGGGGTGGTTTGGGCGCCAAGTTCGCGCCCATCATCATAGCGAAAAGCCTTCTAATTCTGCGGGCATTTCTATACCATCGCCGCTCATTACGTTTTTAAGCTGCTTATGCCACGCATCCATATTCCACATTTCAAAATGGCTGCCCTGGCCTATCAGCATCACATTTTTTTCTAGATTGGCAAATTCGCGCAAACTTGGCGACACCAACATGCGACCAGCCGCGTCAATGGTAATATCTTCTGCATAACCTACTAACAAACGTTGCAAACTAGAAGACTGTTTATCAAAGCTTGAAAGTGCCATCATTTTGGCTTGAATCGGCTCCCACGCAGGTTGCGGGTACAGCAGTAAGCATCCATGCGGATGAGCGGTCAATACCACATTACCCGCAGATTGCGTTAACAGTGCGTCGCGATGCTTAGCTGGCACAGCTAGCCTGCCTTTTGCATCCATACTTAAATTTGTAGCGCCGCGAAACATATTTGGTTAAAAGCCTTATAATTTTCTATATTATTTTTAAATTTGTTCAAAAAGTGAGGGTTCACTAACAACAACCAATCTAAGTTACCCTGGTCGAATGAGCGGTTCCCCACAAAACCCCACTTTTTCCCACAAATTGAACTATAGTTAAAAAAAAAGTGCTTTGCAAGCACTTT
>JANMBK010000004.1:0-7867 GCA_031360365.1 Methylophilaceae bacterium | reverse complement strand
TTGCTTGGGTTACGCTGATGGCTGGTGTTGCGTTCAAAATGCTGTTCCTTTTTTAGTACGTTTCAAATATATTCAATATGAGCAATGGTTAATGTTTGGTTGCCTGCAGGCCGCGCCCAAACCACGCTATCGCCGACTTTTTGCCCAATCAGCGCGCTGGCTAAAGGCGATGTCCAGCTGACCTTATTTAACTTTATATCAGCTTCGTCTTCGCCCACAATTTCATAAGTGTGCGCATTGCCATCTTCAACTTCTACCGTTACCGTTGCGCCAAATAACACTGCTCTGGAAGCCGCATCTGGCTTGGTTAGTAGGGCATGCTCTAAACGCGCTGCCACATACCTTAAATCGCGATTCGCAATCGCTAATTGTTGCTGCGTTTGTTGCTCATCTTTTTTTGCTTTTAGTTCGACTATTGTTTGTTCCAGCGCAACTGCTTCAGCCTGCAATTGCGCATAACCATTGGCTGTCACGTAATTGGGATGCGCGCTAATCTGGCGCTCTGGCACATCGGTGCCAGCGTGCTCTAGGTCATCCTCTTTTACAAATCCGCGGCTCATTAATAATTAAAGCCGAGCAAGCTCGGCTCTTAGTTTAGATTGCTGGTTAAAGTGGTGTATCAATAAACTCAAGCGTAACGCCATTAAAGGCGGCTAAATCAGCCAGCGTTTTTTGCGTTTCTTTGGCACCAATCACGATAGCTTTACTGCCACTAATTTTACTTGCACCCGTTTTAAGCGCTTGCACCAGCGTAGTCGCCGTCAGTGATTCATCATCACCGGCAACAACGACTGTCGTGGTTTTTAATGCCAGTGCGCTGTTAATCGCCACTACATCCGCATTATCAACACCTTCTTCAACCGCGCAATTGGCTAAGCTGGGCGCTATAAAACCTTCTGGCGCATGTATAAATATCAGTGTATTTTTTTCAGTAGGATATTTTGCACTGACAGCATCGTAAACTTTTTGTGGTTGCGTAGCTTGTGTGTGTTCGTCAGTGGCGCATGCTACAAGCATTAATGTAAATAAACTAAGCAGAAAAAAATTAACTTTTCTCATGGTGTTTCCTTTTTAAATTATTGCCCAATAATAGCATAACGACTTTTTAAGTGATTGATAAAAATAAGGTTAGAATCGTAAAAAACGTGATTGCTTTTAGCCTTACTCCCATTCAATGGTGGCAGGTGGCTTGCCAGAAACATCGTACACCACGCGGTTAATGCCACGCACTTCATTAATGATTCGATTGGACACTTTGCCCAGTAGCGAATAGGGTAGTTCTGCCCAATTCGCGGTCATAAAGTCGCTGGTTACCACTGCGCGCAAGGCCACCACATAATCATAGGTACGGCCATCGCCCATCACGCCAACCGATTTTACGGGTAAAAATACCGCAAATGCTTGGCTGGTCAATGCATACCAACTTTTGCCAGTTTTTTCACAAATGGTATTACGCAGTTCTTCGATAAAAATCGCATCGGCACGACGCAACAAATCGGCAAATTCGGTTTTCACTTCACCTAAAATGCGCACACCTAAACCTGGGCCAGGGAAAGGATGGCGATACACCATGTCGTGCGGCAGCCCAAGCGCCACGCCAAGTTCGCGCACTTCATCTTTAAATAAATCGCGTAGTGGTTCTAGCAATTTTAAGCCCAAAGTCTCTGGCAAGCCGCCAACATTGTGGTGGCTTTTAATGGTGACGGCTTTTTTGGTTTTTGCCCCGCCAGATTCGATGACATCAGGGTAAATGGTACCTTGTGCCAGCCATTTTGCGTTTGAGAGTTTTTTGGCTTCGGCTTGAAACACTTCGACAAACTCGCGCCCAATAATTTTGCGTTTGGCTTCAGGCTCGCTCACGTCTTTTAAATGCCCCATAAACTGCGCTTGCGCATCTACTCGGATGACTTTTGCGTGCAGTTTGCCGACAAACATGTCCATCACCATGTCGCCTTCATTCAAGCGCAGCAAGCCGTGATCGACAAACACACAAGTGAGTTGGTCACCAATGGCGCGGTGGATTAAAGCTGCAGCAACGCTAGAATCCACGCCGCCAGACAAGCCTAAAATGACTTCTTCATCGCCCACCTGTGCTTTAATTTTAGCGACTGCTTCGGTGATGTGGTCGCCCATAATCCAATCGGGTTTTGCGCCACAGATTTCCAGCACAAAGCGCTCCAGTATGGCTTGGCCGAGCTTGGTATGGGTGACTTCTGGGTGAAATTGCACACCGTAAAATCGGCGCGTTTCATCGGCAAATGCGGCGATGGGCGTGGTGTCATTGCTGGCGATAATTTTAAATCCAGCTGGCAGTTTGGTGACTTTGTCGCCGTGGCTCATCCAAACATCAATTAAGCCATGGCCTTCCGGGTTGGTTCTGTCTTGGATATCTTTGAACAGTGCAGAATGGCCACGGGCACGAATTTCGGCATAACCGAACTCACGCTTAGTGCCAGCTTCAACCTTACCACCCAATTGTTGCGCCATGGTTTGCATGCCGTAACAAATGCCCAATACTGGAATATTTAACTCGAATACCGCTTGTGGTGCGGTGTCTGCTTCTTCTTCATAAGCGCTGGCGTGGCTGCCAGAAAGAATGATGCCATCTGCGCCAAAGTTTTTTACAAAATCATCTGAAACATCGCAAGGATGAATTTCGCAATACACATGCGCTTCGCGCACGCGCCTAGCAATCAGTTGCGTAACTTGTGAGCCGAAATCGAGAATGAGGATTTTTGAATGATTCATGCTTTTAAATTTATGTGTTTAATGTGGCATCTTTATTTGGCATGCCTGCAAGCCAGTATCTATGCGACTAGCAGAGCCGTTAATTTTTTACGGCGTATCCAACTGCTTAATCAATGCGATAATTTGGCGCTTCTTTGGTAATTTGCACATCGTGCACATGGCTTTCACGCATGCCAGCAGAGGTGATTTGCACAAACTCAGCTTTTTCGCGCATTTGCGTAATATCGGCCGCTCCCACATAGCCCATTGACGCGCGTAAGCCGCCCATCAGCTGGTGAATGACCGCCAGCACACTGCCTTTGTAAGGCACACGGCCTTCAATGCCTTCTGGAACTAGTTTGTCAGCGTTGCCGTTATTATCTTGAAAATATCGATCGCTAGAGCCTTGTTGCATGGCGCCAATACTGCCCATGCCGCGGTAAGATTTGTATGAGCGGCCTTGGAAAAGTTCGACTTCGCCTGGTGCTTCTTCGGTGCCAGCAAACATGCCGCCTAGCATCACAGAATAAGCGCCCGCTGCGATAGCTTTTGAAATATCGCCAGAAAAACGTATGCCGCCATCGGCAATAAACGGTATGCCGCTACCACGCAAAGCTTTTTCTACATTGCTAATGGCTGAAATTTGCGGAACGCCAACACCAGCCACAACACGGGTAGTGCATATGGAGCCCGGGCCAATACCGACTTTCACACCGTCAGCACCCGCATCCACCAAGGCTTTGGCAGCATCTGCAGTGGCAATGTTGCCACCAATCACTTCGATTTTGGGGTAATTTTTCTTCACCCAATTGACACGGTCTAACACGCCTTGCGAGTGACCGTGCGCGGTATCCACCACAATCACATCCACACCGGCCTTGGCTAGCGCTTCAACACGTTGTTCAGTATCTGCGCCCACACCAACTGCTGCGCCCACGCGCAAACGGCCGTGTTTATCTTTACAGGCGTTAGGGTGATCGTGCGATTTTTGAATATCTTTAACCGTGATTAAACCTTTTAATACGTCTTTTTCATCGATTACCAACACGCGCTCTAAACGATGTTGATGCAGCAACTTAATGACTTCCTCTTTGCTAGCACCTTCGCGCACCGTAATCAAACGCGCACGTGGCGTCATAATATTACTGATGGCTTGGTCTAAATTCGTCTCAAATCGCAAATCACGATTGGTGACAATGCCGACAATTTTATTGCCGTCAACTACGGGCAAACCAGAAATTTTATGTTTATGTGTCAGTGCAATCACATCGCGCACCGTCATGTGCGGTGCAATGGTAACAGGGTCGTTCACTACACCAGATTCAAAGCGTTTTACCCGCGAAACGTGTGCAGCTTGCTCAGCCGCTGTCATATTTTTGTGAATAATGCCCATTCCACCTTCTTGTGCCAAAGCAATCGCCAGTGGTGCTTCAGTGACAGTATCCATGGCGGCTGACACCAGTGGAATGTTGAGTGTGATATTGCGTGTGAGTTGTGTGCCTAGATTGACTTCACGTGGCATCACGATAGAGTGTGCAGGAACCAGCAAGACATCATCAAAAGTAAGTGCTTGTTGCAGCAAACGCATGTGTAATCCTTATTTGCAAAACAGGATTATACAGATTTGCAAAGCTGATTAAAAGTTGGTAAGCTGAAATAACATAAAATATGTTTAAAACATACTTAAAAATGTGTTTTTAAACAGTGATTAATAGCGAAAACATCAATTAATTTCTATAACAATGCGCATGGGTAAACTAATTTTATGGGAGCGCGTTGTATGTTGGGTAAAGCTCTATTGGGTAAACAGGTTTGAACACAGGGAAATAACATGAAATTGTTACCATTATTATTAGCTGTATTTGCTTTAACGGCTGTTTCTGGCTTAAGCCAAGCCGAAATCTATAAATGGAAAGATAAAGACGGCAAGGTTAGATACAGCGATACGCCGCCGCCATCTAATATTAAACAGGAGCCTATTACGGGCAAAAAAAAACCAGTAGTGCCTACTGGTAAAGCGCCACTGGCGCCGGTTGATAGTGCTGCTGAAACTGCAGCTGTGCCCGCAGCGATGCCAAAAGATATTGAACCATCGATATCTGCCGAAGACCTTGCAGCTAGGCAGCGTAGAGAAAACGCAGAAACTGAAAAACGTAATAAGCAAGAAAAAGAAGCAGAGACTAAGCGCAAAGCCGAAAACTGCACTGCAGCAAAAGCCAATATGGAAACTTACATACAGGGTGGCCGGGTCTATAAAATGAACGAAAGTGGCGAGCGCGAATATTTGGACGAAAAAGGTTTTGCACAAGGCAGAGAAAAAGCCCAGCAAGAAATCAATGAAAATTGTTGATTGACTAACAGCTAAGTCTATTTGGCATTAATCCAAAGGCGGTGCGTCTCCACCGCCTTTTTTCATCAATTTACCTTCCTCGGCGCGCTGTTTACGCACTTCTTTTGGGTCGGCAATCAGCGCACGATAAATCTCCACACGGTCTAAATGACGTAGCGGCGTATCTAATTTAATGAGCTTACCAAACACGCCAATTTGATTGATATTTAAGTCAATTTCAGGAAACTTAGTTAAAATACCAGATGCCTGAATCGCTACATTCGCATTCGCGGCAGGTGCTATTTGCACCGGAATAATTAATTGTTGATGTGGAAGCGCATAAGCGACTTCTACCGTCATATCAAGACTGCTCATGTTGACCTTTCTATCGCTTGTTTGCCTGCATATATTTTGTCGGCTTGTGCGACAAAGCCATCTACAAACGTGGTGGCAATGTGGCTAAATACTGGCGCAATTAACTTCTCTAAAAAACTATTGGCAAACTCATAATTTAACCTAAATTCAATTTTACAGGCATCGGTGCGCAATTCAGTAAAATACCAATCGCCATCCAAATGTTTAAAAGGGCCATTTTTTAAACTTATCTGCATGCTATGTGGAAATTGCTTACTATTTTGCGTGGTAAATTGCTGCTTAATGCCATGATAATTAATGTGTAGTGTAGCGCTGGTGCTGGTTTCTGTGCGTTCTAGCAAATCTACACCGCCACACCAAGGTAAAAATTTGGGGTAATCTTCCACTGCATCCACCAACGCAAACATTTGCGCAGCCGAGTGCATGACGAGTACGGTTTTTTCTACTTTGTGCATCGATTATTCAGAATCTGTCTTATTTAATAGCGTAAAATGCTATTTTAAGTCATAAATCTGTAAATATACGCAACATGAGCATCGCCCAAAATAAAAAAGCCTTTTTCGATTACTTTATCGAAGATAAATTCGAAGCCGGCATCGTACTAGAAGGCTGGGAAGTCAAAGCTATTCGCGATAATCGCGCCAACTTAAAAGAGGCGTACGTGATTATTCAGCGCGGTGAAATTTACCTTATTGGCTGCCATGTTACGCCCATGGGCGCGGCTTCTACGCACATTAGGCCAGATGCCATTCGTACGCGCAAGCTATTGTTGCATAACGAAGAAATTATTAAACTCATCGAAAAAGTAGAGCGCGCAGGCTATACCATTGTGCCGCTAGATATGCACTTTTCAAAAGGCCGCATCAAAATACAAATTGGCTTAGCCAAAGGCAAAAAACAACACGATAAACGCGACACCGAAAAAGAACGCGATTGGGAGCGCGAAAAAGGCCGCATTATGCGCGCGCATAATAAGTAAATTGTTGAATAACATTATCGAGCCAAAAACAATGCTCTGTAAGCCGCATGGATATTGGCTTGCGGAGCATGCCAATAAGATGCAATACTAACCGCGCATGAAACTTTATCAAAATCACCATACTCAAAGGTGTATAATCCAAGTTCTGTTTATAAGTTCTGATTTGGGGCTGACCAGGTTTCGACGTGGGTTACAAAGCAGTGCAGGGCATACCGAGGCTCAGATTACCTCGTAAATACAGCTGAAAAAAGTATAGTCGCAAACGACGAAACTTACTCTCTAGCAGCTTAGTTCTGTTAGACGCTGCACCAGCTCTCCCGTGGGTTGGATTGAGGCAACTCATACGCAGTGTCATATACACGGGATACGTTTTACGTTGGGCCACTTAGCGTAGAATTAACCATAAGGTAGCTCGTCTGTACAGCGCTTGTCTGTTGGTGTGGTGCAGATTAAACTAAACAACAAGGCTAAGTATGTAGAACTGTCTGTGGAGGATTTGCGGACGCGGGTTCGATTCCCGCCAGCTCCACCATTTTAGTGTTTCATGATGCATCAAGTAGTATAAAAAGCCCATTGTTTACAAGCATTTGGGCTTTTTTATTGCATCTTACAATCGCATAACACTTCTTGACATACCGTCACATTTTACGGTAGATTTGACGGTATGTTGATATTTTCACTAAGAGATACCGTCAAATGCTTACAGATATTCTAGTTAAAGCCAAGCAGCATAAAGATAGCAGCGGCAATATCAGAATCGCACCTTACAAGCTTGCCGATGAAAAAGGTTTGTATTTATTCATTCAGCCGAGCGGTGGCAAGTTATGGCGATTTGATTATCGTTTTGATGGCAAACGCAAAACGCTCGCAATAGGTGCTTACCCCGATGTGACGCTGGCACAAGCAAGAGATAAACGCGATAACGCGCGCAAACTGCTAGCAAGCGAGATAGACCCTAGCGAAACAAAAAAAGCCACACAGGCCGCCAAAACTGGCAATGCTGCCAATAGTTTCGAGGTGGTAGCGCGTGAGTGGGCGGCCAGCTACTTTAAAAATAAATCAGAGTCACATTATCAGCGCACATTAAGGCGTTTAGAGCTTTATCTATTCCCGTGGCTTGGCAAAAAAGCTATTGCTGATATAAGCGCACCGCAAATTTTAGAAGTGGTTAAGCGTATTGAGAACTTGAATAAACTTGAAACCGCACACCGCACCTTGCAAGCCACCAGCCAAGTGTTTCGCCATGCAGTCCAAACGGGTAGGGCATTGTGCGACCCATGCACAGATTTACGCGGTGCGTTGCTTGCCACAGTGGTTAAACACATGGCCGCGTTTACCGAGCCTAAACAGATTGCCGAGCTATTACGCGCAATAGACGGCTTTACAGGCTCTTTCACCGTGCAAACTGCCTTGCGATTATCCCCGCTTGTATTTACGCGCCCTAGCGAGCTACGCAC
>JANMBK010000197.1:0-7099 GCA_031360365.1 Methylophilaceae bacterium | reverse complement strand
TAAGCTGTGAGGCCAAATTACCTTCTTTAAGCAACATCACGCTCGGATCATTGTTTGCCTCTGCTTCCATCATAAAAGTGTCAACACTGTTAATGGCTGCAAGCACGTTGGGGCTAATATCAGCTACACGGTTGTCATCGGTATGAATAGTCCCAAACAAATAACTCACCACGCCTGTTGGCGACTCTAGCTTCCAAAACAAACCTTTTTCGGTAGCTTGC
Organism: Methylophilaceae bacterium; assembly: GCA_031360365.1. Taxonomy (GTDB): domain Bacteria; phylum Pseudomonadota; class Gammaproteobacteria; order Burkholderiales; family Methylophilaceae; genus Methylotenera_A. Next base: position 6,878 of record JANMBK010000197.1, on the reverse strand, counting down.
GCAGCAAACGCCAGCAACGCAAATATAAAGCCTAGAATGATTTTTTTAATTATAAAATTGTGCATGATATCCTCTGTTTTATATCTGCTTAAAAGACTAAACGAAACGCTATTTAGTTCAACACTGGTGGCATTCAAATTGGGGAGTTAAAACTGCCCGATGATTTGGCAGTGGGTGAATGGCGCTGGTTGAGCGAGAGTGATATGATAATACTGAAAAATTAAGTTTTATTTAGGGTCTACTTTAAGTTAAATTCCATGAAAACAATGGACGATGTGCAAGCCGCCTTTACTAGCGGAACAATTACCGAGGCCAATAGCCAGGACCTTGCTGAATATCTCATTGCCATCGCTAACGCTCGCATTCATAGTGATATAAACCAAGATGTTGCAAATCGCCGCGCAGAGACAATTCAACTCCTTCTTGCTGCAAGGCAAAATCAAGATTTACACTCTGAATCCCAATCTGTAGCGAGGGCTGCTCTATATATCGCGCTCGCCGCTCTTGCCATGTCTGCAATTCAGCTTGCTTATTCAGCGCTTTGTAGATAATAACTCCATAAAAGAAATAAAGGATTAAGTATGAAAAGAATTAGCATAACAGTAATAATCTCATTGATGCTTCTAAGCAGCCATGCTATTGCAGCACAAAAAGTAAGAATTATTCGCGTTGGTGATGGTTCATGTGGTACATGGATAAATGAAAGAAAAATCAACTTGAAATATCAAGAGTCGTGGCTTCTAGGATACATATCAGGAGTTATGTCAGCATCTGGGAATGATATGCTTAAAAACACTTCAGTCGACTCCATTCCATTTTGGATAGACAATTACTGCAAAGAAAATCCTTTAAACAAATTAGATGTTGGAGCTCATCAATTGATGCTCGAGATAAATCAAAAAGAAAAATAGCTCGCGTATGGCATAGCTGCTGCGGTGCGCCGCATGGTTTTGACTTTAATCCCCTTTGCCGCGCCTTCGGCTTGAGCGGCAGATGGTAGGCGGCGAGGACTGTTTGAGCGCTGAAAGCGCGAGTTCCGCAGCCGCCCCAGTCGTCGCGCTAAGACCGAAGGATGAAGCGGCAGCGGGGTAGCCTTTTCTTTCCCCTATTTCTTTTGGCTAAGCAAAAGAAATAGGGTCGCTAACGAAGCGAAAAAGTATGTAACAAAAAACTTGATTCTTCGTTTTACTCAGAATGACGGTTCAAAGAATATGCTCTGCAAGCCAATATCCATACGCCTCTCAGAGCATGCTTTAAAACAAAACTTAACGCGATTTTGGCGTATTTTTGCCTGTTTTGCTAAACGCTGGCTTAGCCGCATTTTTAAAGTTATTAAAGCCTTTTGGCAAGGGTTTAGCTTTAAAACTCGTACCGTCAGATTGCTTAATATTGGCCATCACCGCGGGCTGAAACGCTGGTACTAAATGTTTTTTGCTATTACCAATTAAATCTGCACGCCCCATTTTTTTAAGCGCCTCGCGCAGCATTGGCCAGTTGGCGGGGTCGTGGTAGCGTATAAAAGCCTTATGCAATTTGCGTTGCAGGCCGTTTTTGGGGATAGGCACATCATCAGAATCTGCCGTCACTTTACGCAGCGGATTTTTTCCGCTGTGATACATGGCAGTCGCCATGGCCATTGGCGTGGGCGTAAAATTCTGCACTTGGTCTAATCTAAACTCATATTTCTTTAGCCAAAGCGCCAAATTCAACATGTCGTCATCGGTGGTGCCTGGGTGTGCGGCAATAAAATAAGGAATCAGATACTGTTTTTTACCTGCTTCTGCACTGAATTTTTCGAACATGGCTTTAAATTCATCATAAGCGCCCATGCCCGGCTTCATCATTTTAGATAAAACGTTTTCCTCAGAATGCTCAGGCGCGATTTTTAAATAGCCGCCAACGTGATGCTGCACCAGTTCTTTCACATATTCTGGCGATTTCACCGCTAGGTCGTAACGTAATCCGCTACTCACTAAAATCTTTTTTACACCTTTAATGGCGCGCGCTTTGCGATATAACTGAATCAACGCGCTGTGGTCGGTGTTTAAATTCTCGCAAATACCTGGGTAAACGCAGCTTAATTTTCGGCACGATTGCTCAATTTTTTCACTTTTACAAGCAATGCGGTACATATTGGCGGTTGGCCCACCCAAGTCAGAAATAATGCCGGTAAAACCATCGACTTTGTCGCGAATTTCTTCAACTTCTTTGAGAATGCTTTCTTCAGAACGGCTTTGAATAATGCGGCCTTCATGCTCGGTGATGCTGCAAAATGTACAGCCACCAAAACAACCGCGCATAATATTTACGCTGAATCGAATCATCTCCCACGCAGGGATTTTGGCATTTTTGTAGATGGGATGCGGCTTGCGCGCATAGGGCATGTCGTACACGTAATCCATCTCTTTGGTGGTGAGCGGAATCGGCGGCGGGTTCAGCCACACTTCACGATCACCATGCTTTTGTACCAATGCACGCGCATTGCCAGGGTTGGCTTCTAGATGCAACACGCGTGACGCGTGCGCATACAAAATGGGGTCTTTTGATACTGCTTCGTAATCGGGCAAACGCACCACCTGTTTGCTACGGTCAGCTTTGGGTTTGCGAACAATGGTGATGGCATTTGTGCCTGCTGGCAGTTTTAGTTCGTCTTTTTTAGCGTCTGTTTCGCAACTGGTGCCTGCACCCATTTTCATTTCGTACGGGTCAATCGCTTTATCAACCGTGCCTGGGCGGTCTAATTTGGTAGATTCAATTTCATCCCAACCATCAGGTATTTGCTTGCGTAAAAAAGCAGTACCGCGAATATCTTGAATGTCAGTGACTTTTTCGCCTTTGGCGATGCGGTGGCTTAGCTCTACCAGCGCGCGTTCTGCGTTGCCGTACAGCAAAATGTCGGCTTTAGAATCCACCAAAATACTGCGGCGTACTTTGTCGCTCCAGTAATCATAATGGGCAATTCTTCTCAGGCTGGCTTCGATGCTGCCAATCACAATCGGCACTTGCGAATACGCTTCTTTACAGCGCTGTGAATACACCAAAACTGCTCTATCTGGCCGCTTATTTGGCGCCGCATCTGGCGTGTAGGCATCATCACTGCGAATTTTTTTATCAGCAGTATAGCGGTTGACCATGCTATCCATATTGCCGGCAGTGATGCCAAAATACAGATTCGGCTTGCCCAGCGCCTTAAAGGCTTTAGTATCTTGCCAATCGGGCTGACTAATAATACCAACGCGAAAACCTTGCGCCTCTAGCAGCCGCCCTACTAGCGCCATACCAAAACTTGGGTGGTCAATGTAAGCATCGCCTGTCACCAAAATAATGTCGCAGCTATCCCAGCCCAGCGCGTCCATTTCGGCGCGTGTCATCGGCAACATTTTGGCCGTGCCAAAGCGCTTCGCCCAATATGGGCGATAAGTATGAATCGGTTTTGCGAGATTGTTGGTGTAAATTTCCATGAATAGCGTGCTAATGACTCAGCATAAGAACAAGCTGCGCATTTTACGCATTTTTCATTAAATTACAAAGGCTTATCTCAATAAAATTCAAGTTTTTTAAAGCGGTGAGACATAAACCTAATGTAAGATTTCGATGTAACCATCCTCATTAAGCGCGATTAATACCGCATCCACTTCTTGCAAGTTAGGGTTTGCACGCTGAATATCCTCTGCAGATTTAAAGCCATCGACTTGTTTTAGATATTCGCGTAACTTTAACTGCAAGCCTTGACTGCGTAGCGCGCACTCTTCAACCCCTTTTAGGGTTTTTTTATAGATCGTGTTCATACAATATCTCCCCTCCCCAAAAATTTATTTTTTAACTTAATATGAAAAAATTTTCGCTTACACCAATTTAAATATAGACTATTAATATGATGAATACAAACAAAATTTACACCATCACTGGCATGACTTGCAACAATTGCGTTGCTAAAGTACAGGCGACATTAGCGCCTTATGCAGAGGCGGTTGAAGTGACAATAAACCCACCACAAGTAAAGCTTACCAATCAAAAAATGGAGACTAACGCCCTAAACAAACTACTAGAAAGCGTAGATAAATATAAAATTGGCACAGAAGTGAGCGCGTCCTCAAACGCTGACAACTCCACAGATGATGACTCCACTAAAAATTTAGCGCGCTATAAACCACTGATATTAGTGTTTGCCTATATTTTAGGTGTGACCTTGCTTGTAGAATTTGTGCATGGGGAGTTTGGCTTGCATCGTTTTATGTCTCACTTTATGGCAGGCTTTTTCTTGGTGTTCTCATTTTTTAAATTGCTTGATTTAGCTGGCTTCGCCAACAGCTACGCCATGTATGACGTGCTGGCAAAGCGTGTGCCGATCTATGGCTACATTTACCCCTTTATTGAGTTTGCTCTGGGAGCCGCATATCTATTGGCTTACAGACCAGTGCTTATTAATAGCATCACCTTTGTTGTCATGGCTTTTTCAAGCATCGGCGTGATTATGGCGGTGATGAACAAACAAAAAATTAAATGCGCCTGCTTAGGCACGGGTTTTAATTTGCCCATGACCACTGTGACCATTATTGAAGATGTGTTGATGGCGGCAATGGCGGCATGGATGTTGATTTAGTGGCTGTTAATTTAATGAACGCTGATTCAGATTGAGTAACGGCTACTACCAATTTGCAGCTGGCCGCGTGGCAGCCATTGAAGGAGACTGCGAATTTCCGCCTTTACAACAAGCACTGACAGAGCCTAACGGTTTAATTGCCATCGGCGGCGATTTATCTGTTAATCGCCTATTAAGCGCCTATCGGCAAGGTATATTTCCTTGGTTTAATGAAGAGGAACCTGTGATGTGGTGGAGCCCAAACCCACGCATGGTGCTTTTTCCAAACGAGTTAAAAATTTCCAGCTCACTTAAAAAAACACTCAAAAAACATCCCTTCGAAACGCGCATCAATGCTGCCTTCCAGGCCGTCATCACGGCCTGCAGCAACACGCCACGGCTAAATAAAAATGACGATGAAGTTGGCACCCAAATTAGTACGTGGATTTCGCCTGACATGATTGCCGCTTATTGCGAGTTAAACAAGCAAGGTTTTGCGATGTCATCTGAAACGTGGCTAAATGGCGAATTAGTGGGTGGCTGTTATGGTGTAAAAATTGGCCGCATGTTTTATGGCGAAAGCATGTTTCATACTCAACCAAACGCCTCAAAAATTGCCTTTGTACATTTAGTTGAATGGCTAAAAAACCAACAAGTTGGCATGATAGATTGCCAAATGAAAACGCCACTATTAGAAAGCTTTGGTGGGCGCGAAATTAGTCGCGATGAATTTGCCATTCAACTTAAAAAATTGATAAACTAATCAAAATATTTTATCAATGCAGAATTTGGATGGAAAGCAAGGCGCACAGCACACAGAAACTGGAATGTACACGTAAGTACATGAGGATTTCGAGTACTGCGCAACACAGCGATTCGTTCAAAGATTGCGTTGGGAAGGTATGCTGACATGACATTGCTCTCAGAACCGCATTTACACAAGCTACAATTTTACGTGACTACACCGTATGCTTGCGGCTATTTGCCCAACAAAATGGCGCAAAGTTTAATTGCCACGCCGCATCATTTGGTTGATGCAAAAATCTATAGCGGGCTTATTCAACAAGGCTTTCGACGCAGCGGCAAGTTTGCTTATAGGCCACATTGCGAAACTTGTAACGCCTGTATACCGACCAGAGTGATATTAGCAAATTTCGTCCCCAATCGTAGCCAAAAACGGGCATTTAAACAACATAGCGATTTAACTGCGCGCATTATGCCTTTGGGCTATCATCATGACCATTTCGAGCTTTATGCTAAGTACCAAGCGGCACGCCATGCCGAGCCAGAGTTAAGCGGAAAAACTGACCAGGCTGAAAAAGATAATAATGCCGAAGCTGAACAATATCGTCAATTTTTGTGCCAAAGCAACGTAGAAAGCTTTCTGGTGGAATTTAGAGACGCCCATAATCAGCTTAAAATCGTCAGCGTGATAGATATTGTTGGCGATGGCGCTTCAGCGGTTTACACGTTTTACGATACATCAAATATTAAATCTAGCTTTGGTACTTATTCAATTATGTGGCAAACAGAATGGACAAAAAGTCTCAATTTGCCCTATTTGTATTTAGGTTACTGGATAGCTGAAAGCGAAAAAATGTCTTATAAACAATTGTTTAAGCCACAACAAAAACTGATAGATGGCGAATGGGTTTAACAGTAGCTTGCCTAATTTAGCTACGTCTGCGTGCTACAATTCTGCTTTTAATTTTTTTCAACATTCTCTCTGAATATCTAGCTTTGAAAAAACTCGTAATCTTTGGTGTGGGCCTTATTGGCGGCTCAGTAGCATTGGCTTTGAAAAAAGCAGGTTTCGTGACGCATATAGTAGGTGTTGGCCGCACTGAAAAAAGTCTAAGCATAGCCTTAGCATTAGACGTAATAGATTCTCTAGAAATAAGTATTAATAAGGCATGCAGCGATGCAGATATGATTTTAATTGCCGCACCAGTCGCTCAAACCAAATCCATTTTGCTAAGTATCAAACTGTATTTAAATCAGCAAACCATCATCACCGATGCTGGTAGCACTAAGGGTGATGTGCTACAAGTTGCACGTGAGGTACTAGGCGAGCAATTTAGCCAATTTATTGGCGGTCACCCGATTGCTGGTGCAGAAAAATCTGGCGTTGCAGCGGCCAAAGCAGATTTATTTATTGGTAAAAACGTCGTATTAACACCTTATATTAATAACGATGCTCTGCGAGCCAATACCAGAGCGGCTTCCAAGGCATCAAATGTTGCTCGCGTAACAGAAATGTGGCAAGCGTGTGGTGCAAACGTCACAGAGATGAGCG
>JANMBK010000195.1:0-1781 GCA_031360365.1 Methylophilaceae bacterium | reverse complement strand
GGCGGTGCATTGGCCATGAATGCAGGTTGTTACGGCAGTGAAACGTGGAATATTGTGCATCAGGTATTAACCATAGATCGCAACGGTGAAACGCATGTGCGTAACGAATCTGAGTTTATCCCTAGCTACCGCCATGTAGAGATGCTGACACCAGACGAATGGTTTTTAGGCGCTTGGTTTAACTTAGAAGCGGGTGAGGCAGATGAGTCCCTGAAAAAAATTAAAAATCTATTAGCCACAAGGCTCGCCAGTCAACCACTGAGTTTGCCTAGTGCAGGCTCTACTTTTAGAAATCCGCATGGCGATTTTGCTGCACGATTAATTGAAGCGAGTGGCTTAAAAGGTTATCAAATTGGTGGCGCACAAGTGTCACCCAAGCATGCCAACTTTATTGTGAATGTGGGCGATTGCAGCGCGCTAGATATTGAATTATTGATTCGGCATATGAAAGACACCGTATTAGATAAACAAGGCGTTGCATTGCAGCAAGAAGTGAGAATGATTGGTGAGTATGCATAATTTAGTTAAACAAATGGGAAAAGTAGCGGTATTGCTAGGCGGCACATCGGGCGAACGTGACGTATCGCTAAAAAGTGGCACGGCAGTACTGGCAGCACTTAAAAGTCAAGGGGTGGATGCGCAAGCATTTGACCCAGCAGAGCGTAACTTAAGCGAGTTAGCGCAGTTTGACCGTGTGTTTAATACGCTGCACGGCCGTGGCGGGGAGGATGGCACCATGCAAGGTGCACTGGAGTTAATGGGCATTCCTTATACCGGTAGTGGGGTAATGGCATCCAGCTTGGGTATGGATAAATGGCGTAGCAAATTGTTGTGGCGCGCTTTAAATATAAAAACGCCAGATTTTGAAATGGTAAATGCTGATAGCGACTTTTCTGCTATAGAAGAAAAGCTAGGTTTGCCGCTATTTGTAAAACCCGCCAATGAAGGTTCTAGCATTGGTATTACTAAAGTGAAGCAAATCGGTGGTCTGCAGCCAGCATATGTATTGGCTGCCAAGGCAGATCCTCTCGTGATTGCAGAGAAGTTTGTAGGCGGTGGTGAGTACACCGTGGGTATTTTGGGCGAGACAGCATTACCAATTATAAGAATAGTACCCAAAAATGAATTCTATGATTTTGAGGCGAAATACCTGCGTGATGACACCGAATATTTGTGTCCATGCGGGTTAAGTGCAGAAAAAGAACTAAAGATTCAGGCTGAAGCCTTGCAGGCATTTAAGGCGATAGGTTGCAAAGGTTGGGGTCGGGTAGATTTTTTAATGGATGGCTCTTCAACTAACGACATGGGCAAACATTACTTTATAGAACTGAACACCAACCCAGGTATGACCGACCACAGTCTAGTGCCGATGGCAGCCAAAGCAGCAGGTATGAGTTTTGATGAATTGGTAATGAAAATATTAAGCATGACATTGGAATATGAAGATGTGGGATAAACCAAGATTACTCAACTGGTTTGCCAATTTGTTGTACGCCATATCGGTGGTGTTGATGCTATACGCCTTGGTGTTTGTAGTGGTGCATTTGCCTATTTTTCCTATTCGCGAGGTGAAAGTTGATGGGCAATTAACGCATGTCAATCGCGAGCAAATTAGATTAATTGTGGCGAAGCATTTAAAAGGCAATTTTTTTACCTTAGATTTAATTAAAACCCGTGATGCCTTTGAAAAGCTGCCATGGGCGCGCGAAGTGAGCGTGCGTCGTCGCTGGCCTGATAAATTGGTTGTAGCAATTGAAGAACATCAAGCGTTGGCGCGTTGG
>JANMBK010000187.1:0-5458 GCA_031360365.1 Methylophilaceae bacterium | reverse complement strand
CTTTCTGTGGCCTTAGTGTATGTTGGGCTATTTATGATGCTGCCATCCATCCCAGGCTTGCAGTTTTTTGCCTTTATCAGCATCCTCATTTGGCCAGTATTTTTGGCGATTGCCATTGCACTTTACCGCAATGCAGAAATGAAAAAGCAGCAAAATGTGAACGAGATTATCACGCAAATCCAACCCAAAATTGTGCAATTAGTGGCTCTGGGAGGCGCATGCTTGCTGTATGCGGTGCTGGTGAGTTTTGTGTTGAATAGCGATTTGCAAGGCTTAGAAGCGTTAGTAGGCAACAAAGATAAAATGACCGAATCGCAAATGCTGGCATTTTTGCAAACCATGTTTCCGCTGTTGCTAAAGCTGACTTTGCTACTTATTCCGCTGATGATGGCGACTTGGTTTGCGCCCATGTTGATTGCTTTTAACGGTTACAACTTGGTAAAAGCCATTAAATCGAGTATTGCGGGCTCACTACAATATATGGTGGCGCTAGGAGCCGCATGGATAGTACTTACCGCAGGCATACTTGCACTGATGTTAGCCGTAGGTATTGTGGCAGGCGTTATCAGTGCGATGGTGCCAGTGCTGGGGCAAATGCTCATGTCTATCATTGTATTTGGCTGTTTACTGCTGGCTACCGCACTGATGTTGGCGTTTCAATATGTTAGTTATCGCGATGTGTTTAGAGCGGCATAAGTATTGAAATAAATGCTCTGCAGACCAATATCCATGCGCCTTGCAGAGCATACATTTTAATATGCTTTACTTATATTTTTTCTAACTTGGCATATTCCATCGCCAACATTTTCAATCCTTCTCGGCCAAAATTAATTTTAATCACCAAGTTGGCAGCATTGCCTTCGTAAGTCACCACGACGCCTTCGCCAAATTTAGCATGACGTACACCTTGGCCGATTTTAAATGGGTAATTGCTGCTACTTTGTGCAGATGGTTGCATAGAGTTTTGGCTGAAATGGCTGCCAGAATTACTAGCTCTTTGCATCGGTTTACTGTTTAGGCGCTTCAATAAACCTTCTGGTATTTCATCTAAAAAGCGTGAGGGAATGCCATAGCGCACTTGCCCGTGTAGCATGCGGCTTTGTGCATGGCTTAAATATAAGCGTTGTCTGGCGCGGGTTACCGCCACATACATCAAGCGCCGCTCTTCTTCTAAGCCGCCAGTTTCAGAGAAGCTTTGCTCATGCGGACATAAACCTTCCTCTAGCCCGCTGATGAACACCGCTTTAAACTCCAAGCCTTTAGAAGCATGCACCGTCATTAATTGCAGAGCATCGTACCCTATTGTTGCTTGATGGTCGCCCGCTTCTAAACTTGCATGCGTCAAAAATTGTGTCATTAAATCTTGTTCTGTGTCGCCATCCACATTGTTGTGGTTACCAAAAGCTTGGTTGGTAAACGCCACTGCGGCAGTCACCAGTTCTTCTAAGTTTTCAATGCGGTCTTCGCCTTCGCGCTCATTTTGGTAATGCGCTTTTAAGCCAGATAAGGTGGTGGCAAGCTCAGCCACTTCGGCCAACGTAATGCCGTAGGCTTGGTCTGTCATCTCGCGAATCAAATGCACAAAACCATCTAAGCCCTTGCCGCCTGCGCTGCCATTGCCCACTTTATTAATCGCCGCCTGCCATAAGCTGCAATCGTTTTGGCGTGCGCCTTCTTGCAGTTGTTCCAAGCTACGCGCGCCGATGCCACGGGTAGGGAAGTTAATCACGCGAAGTAACGCCGTATCATCGTTGGCATTGGCGATAAGGCGCATGTAAGCCAGCGCATGTTTAATCTCGGCGCGTTCAAAAAAGCGCAATCCGCCATAGACACGGTACGGCAAATTCGCCGAAAATAACGCATGCTCCAGCACGCGCGATTGCGCATTGCTGCGATATAACAGCGCCATATCTGCTAAGGGTGTGCCTTCTGATTGCAGCATTTTTACTTCATCGACAATAAATTGTGCTTCGTCATTATCGTTATAGGCCTCGTAAATCCGTACTGGTTCACCAGCCCCTGCCGAAGTCCACAAGTTTTTACCCAAGCGATTATTGTTGTGGCTGATAATGGCATTGGCGGCATCTAAAATATTGCTATGGCTGCGGTAATTTTCTTCTAGCTTAACGATGTTTTGCACTTTAAAATCGCGCTCAAAATCGTGCATATTGCCTACGCGCGCACCGCGAAAACCGTAGATGGATTGATCATCATCGCCCACTGCAAATATGCAGTTTTGTGTTGCATTTGCGCCAAGCCCTGCCAGCAGCTTTAACCATAAATACTGCAAGCGATTGGTATCTTGAAACTCGTCTACTAAAATGTACCTGAATCGGCTTTGGTAATGCTCACGAATCCGCACATCGCGCTGCAGTAATTCGTAACAACGCAACAATAGCTCAGCAAAATCGGCCACGCCTTCGCGGTTGCATTGCTTGTCATATTCTTCGTAAATTTCGCGTAATTTTTGGCTGTGCGCATCGTAAGCCTCTACTTTATCGGCGCGTAAACCTTCCTCTTTGCAGCTATTGATGTAGCCTTGTACTTGTTTGGGCGCATATTTTTCATCATCCACATTCATCAATTTCATCAAGCGTTTAATGCTGGATAATTGGTCTGCAGTATCTAAAATTTGGAAGGTGCTGGGCAGGCCAGCCTCGCGATGGTGCGCGCGCAATAAACGGTTACAAAGCCCGTGGAATGTGCCCACCCACATGCCGCGTGTGTTAATAGGCAACATGGCGGTGAGGCGGGTGAGCATTTCTTTGGCGGCTTTATTGGTAAACGTTACCGCCATTAAACCAAGTGGAGAAATCTGCTCGGTTTGAATCAACCAAGCAATTCTAGTCGTAAGTACGCGTGTTTTACCACTGCCTGCGCCCGCTAAAATAAGCGCAGATTGATGCGGCAAAGTGACAGCTTCAAATTGCTTGTCGTTAAGGCCAGTGAGAATAGAAGATTCGTTTTGCATGCTGATATTATCGCATGGCTGAAGTGAAAAATTGACTAAAGCTTGTGATACAAACTGTTACAAAATCAATAGAAATTACTGGAACTAAGCTAGTAAGCTTAAGTCTGAACTTGCATGATAGCTAATTTGTTTTTAGTTATCTTTCCGCTTCTTTCCTCCCTGAGCGGAAGCCTTAGACGATGAGGCATTTTGCCCCGATTTAATCCCCTTAATCGGGGCTTTTTTTGTGCCAATTTTTACTAATCTAAACTAAATTTTAAACAAGTTCTAATGACATGACAAGTACTTTGTTTCCTGTCTTTAATCATTTAGTTAAATCATTAAAGTTGCCAATCAATCGGCGCTTGACCTTGCTGAATTAAATATTGATTAATGCTAGAAAATTGATGATTGCCAAAAAAGCCACGATGCGCCGACAAGGGTGATGGATGAGGGGATTTAAGCACCAGATGTTTTTTCTCATCAATAAACGCACCTTTTTTTTGCGCATAACTACCCCACAATACAAATACCAAACCCTCGCGATGCGCATTCAATGCGGCGATGGCGGCATCGGTAAACGCTTCCCAACCTTTGCCTTGATGTGAGCCTGCTTTTGCCTGCTCGACTGTTAGCGTAGCATTTAATAGCAATACGCCTTGATCTGCCCATGGTGTTAAGTCACCATTTCGAGTCATCTTAATGCCTAAATCACTCGCAATTTCTTTAAATATATTCACTAAAGAAGGGGGAGGCGCAATGCCTTTTGGCACAGAAAAACTCAAACCATGCGCCTGTGGCTGTGCTATGTTATTTAAATCATAATCTTGTCCATGATAAGGATCTTGCCCGATAATCACCACCCGCACTTTATCAAAAGGCGTGTGATTAAAGGCATTAAAAATTAACGGGCTAGGCGGAAAAATCACTTTGCCAGCGGCTTTTTCGTGGCCTAAAAAAGCACGCAGCTCCTGCATATAAGGTTTTTCGAGTTCATCGCCAATCACTGCCAGCCATGATGGGTGAAGTTGACCGGGTTTTTGCTGAGTCATGCCTGAGAGTGTTTTTTGTGAATCATAGACTTACTATGTTTGGTCATTGTTTTTATAATTAAAGTTGCTGAACTATCTAAGTAGATTAAATTATTTTCAAGGGTTATAACATGAATTGATTGTTCATCTTCGCCATTCTGCGCCATTAAGTTTCCTAATAGTTTAGCGGCAAGAAGGTTATTTTCGAAATCGTTTCTAAGGCATCTTCTAATGCCAGATGCCAATAAATCAGCTATTTGTATTCCTAAATTTTCTTTAGAGTTTTCGAATTTTATATTTTCTCTTATTAGTTTTCCAATATTTGTGGCGTTACTTGTGTCAATTTCTATACCATAGTCATCTTTAAGGTATGTAGGTTCATCACCAGCAGCAAAGTTATATTTTTCAAAATGACTATAGTCTTCACCTGTTAGCATTATCATAGGGTCATTGAGAGATTTGCTTTGTAATAGAGCGGGTGCTATTTTTTCAAAAGCATCTTCAAATTCAGTTTTGCTGGTGTTTTTTTGATCTATTCTCCACTTGAAACACCCTAAAGTACTTGGCTGTCTTTGAACAAAATATAAAATCCCTCTTTTTATGAAATCATGGAGCAAGGTAATTTGGCAGTGCAGTTGAATATACAATTGAGGTGGTAAAGCGCTTAACTGATCAGATAAAAGTTGTAAACCAAGTCGCCCACCTTCGTATTTCATTTTGGGTTTGTTTTTAAGTAAGCCAGCAACTTGTAGTTTTTGATGGTTTTCAATTAGATTTATATTGTTATGAATCCCGTTGGTTGCTACAACAAATAATAAGCCATTTATTTGACCTAATCCTTTTAAGAACGCAAAGTAGCTATTTTCATTTGTATGCTTGAGTTTTATTTCATCCGAGTATTTCATTCCCGATTGAACTTTTAATGTACAGAGAAGGTTTTTTAATTTTCTTGAGTCAACTTCTGGAGAAGCATAAGCTGCTACACAGTTCCAAGCATTTTGGTTGGAAGAGGTGCTAACAAAAGTGCCAGATTCATCGATATAAATATTCATTAAATCAATTTTGATTGTTATTAAGCGACTGTTAAATTGTATACAAAGGATTATGCAGTTGCTAATAAAAAAACCCCGCTTTTGCGGGGTTTTTTGTCTTGCGAATATTGAAACTACATCATACCACCCATGCCACCCATCCCACCCATATCCCCACCACCAGCTGGTGCGTCATCTTTAGGCAGTTCAGCTACCATACAATCGGTTGTTAGCATTAAGCCAGCAACTGAAGCTGCATTTTGCAATGCGCTACGGGTTACTTTTGTTGGGTCTAAAATACCCATTTCAATCATGTCGCCGTAAGTTTCGTTTGCTGCGTTATAACCGTGGTTGCCTTTGCCAGCCGCCACGTTATTTACCACTACTGATGGCTCTACCCCAGCGTTTTGTACGATTTGACGCAATGGTTCTTCCACCGCACGCAA
>JANMBK010000133.1:0-4728 GCA_031360365.1 Methylophilaceae bacterium | reverse complement strand
CTCAATAGATTCATCTACAATTTTTGTTAGTACAGGTAAACCACCAATGCGCTGGAACAAGCTATTAATCTGAATTTTTTCAGGGCTTGTTTTATTAGTGCCTTTCAAACTGGCACATGCGACTAAAAATAGTACCGACATTACAATAAATACTTTTAATAAAAATTTCCACATGACTTCATTCCGATTTTGTTACCTATAAAAAAACGCACTAGCAAAAACACCTTATGAAGCATTGATCAAACTGTTAGGCATAGCTTTTGCTTATTGTTAATTATAACTAATTAAAATGATAAGTAGATTATGCAAAAAACATGCCCAATACAGACTTCATATAAAACGAATAATTCATAGTAACTTTAATCACATGCTCAATAAAAAATTATTACAAGTGTTAACACTACTTTTTGTAGGTGTCGCATCCAATCAATTATTGGCTGGAGAGCGGCTGCTTGCTACAGGTGGGGTGATGCAGATAGAAGGCTCTGCTGGGGGTGGCTTAACACCATGGGCGCTTATTGCAGGTTATGGCACGCGCGAAGAAGTTGGGGCCTCTTCTTTCTATACGCATGCTAGAACGCAAGGTGGTTTTGAAATGAATTTAGCCGGGGTTGCATTGGGTTTCAACAATCGTGTCGAAATATCATACAGCCATCAACGGTTTGGTTTAAGTGACACTGTGCCAGGTGAGCATGTGCGTATGCATACGCTAGGCGCAAAAGTCCGATTGTTTGGCGATGCGGTTTATGACCAAGATACTTGGATGCCACAAGTGGCCGCGGGCATACAAGTGAAACATAATGTAGATTTTGATAAAGTACCTAAAGCTTTAGGTGCGGAAAGCGCAACTGGCGTTGATGTTTATTTATCTGCCACTAAATTATATTTAGCGGCGACTGGCGGCAGAAACGTATTACTAAATGCAACCTTGCTAGCAACTAAAGCTAACCAGTTTGGCCTGCTAGGCTTTGGTGGGGATAAGCATGACAATTACCAATTGCAGCCAGCAGCGTCCGCTGCCTTGATGCTGACAGATAACTTATTAATAGGTACTGAATATCGCGCAAGACCTAACAACCTTAATTCATTTAAAGAAGACGACGCTAAAGATTTGTTCGTTGCTTGGTTTCCCACCAAGTATTTAGCGCTAACTGCGGCATACGTTGATTTAGGTAATATCGCAGATAAAGATGACCAAAGCGCTTGGTATCTTTCAGGTCAGCTTTCTTTTTAATGTCACCTAGTTAATGTCACGGAGCTTTTAAAGCTACCAGAACTTGCTATTCTTGTTTGTTCTGCAAAAACACACGCAAATTGTGCGGTCTTAAATAAATAGTTTCACCTTCAATTAAATTTAAGGAATTAAAACGCTCACGAGTTAGCTCGGCTTCGACAAATGCGTTAGTGTCATCGCGTTGCAATTCTAAATGCACCACTGGCCCAACAGAGTGTATATAAGTCAATTTTGCTTTAAGAGCGGCGTGCGTAGAGTCACGGCTAATTTCAATGTCATGCGGACGCACAAAAGCCTGCACATCACTGTCTTGCGTTTTGCTGTGTTCTTTCACGGCGATTTGCATATCGCCAACCTTTACTATTCCAGCATGAACATGTCCATCAAATTTATTCACATTACCTAAAAACTGGTAGACAAAAGGCGTTGCTGGCGCATCATAAACCGCTTGCGGTGTGCCGATTTGCTCGATTTTGCCTTGATTCATCACCACAATCGTATCGGCAACTTCTAATGCTTCTTCTTGATCATGTGTCACAAATACGCTGGTAATGTGCAGTTCATCATGCAAACGCCGCAACCAGCGGCGCAAATCTTTACGCACCTTGGCATCTAGCGCGCCAAATGGCTCGTCCAATAGCAATACTTTAGGTTCAACTGCTAGTGCACGCGCCAATGCAATACGCTGCCGCTGGCCACCGGAGAGTTGCGGAGGGTAGCGATCTCCCAGCCAATCAAGTTGTACCAAATTAAGCAGTTCATGCACGCGACGTTTAATTTCGGCTTCATTTGGGCGGGTGTGTTTTGGCCGCACGCGTAAGCCAAACGCCACGTTTTCAAATACCGTCATGTGGCGAAATAAGGCGTAATGCTGAAACACAAATCCCACTTCACGCTCTCGCACCGCACGTGCGGTGGCATCTTCTCCATAAAAATGGATGCTGCCAGCATCAGGTGTTTCTAGCCCAGCAATAATGCGTAGCAAAGTTGTTTTTCCGCAGCCAGATGGTCCTAGCAGCGCAACCAATTCGCCACTTGGTACTTCTAAAGAAACGTCATTTAGCGCACTAAAACTGCCGAAGCCTTTTTTGATGTGGTTAATTTCTATGCTCATTTTGTTTCCTTTATGCTTTTAATTAGCTTATTTAGTTGGTTCTGGCTTAATTCTTTTCAGTATTGGCCGCGTTGCGTGCAGATTGCCATTCCACATAGGTTTTTAGTGCCAACGTAACCAATGCCAGCAAAGCCAGTAAAGATGCCACGGCGAAAGCCGCTACATAGTTGTATTCGTTATACAAAATTTCTACGTGCAGCGGCATGGTGTTGGTTAAGCCGCGAATATGGCCAGAAACCACTGAAACCGCGCCAAATTCACCCATGGCACGGGCGTTACACAAAATAACGCCATACAACAAGCCCCATTTAATGTTGGGTAATGTTACCCGCCAAAACATTTGCCAGCCTGATGCACCCAATACCAGCGCAGCCTCTTCTTCATCTTTACCTTGTGCTTGCATCAAAGGAATCAGCTCGCGCGCCACGAAGGGGAATGTCACAAAGGTAGTGGCTAATACGATGCCAGGAATCGCAAAAATAATTTTAAAATCGTGGTCAGATAGCCAGCCACCAACCCAGCCTTGCAAGCCAAACATCAGTACATAAATTAAGCCTGCAATGACAGGTGAAACTGCAAACGGCAAATCGATTAAGGTTATGAGCAAGCTTTTACCTTTAAACTCAAACTTGGCGATGGCCCAAGCGGCAGAGACACCAAACACCACATTGAGTGGCAGCGAAATCGCCGCGGCGATTAACGTGAGGTTAATTGCCGATAGTGCATCTGGCTCAACTAAAGCAGCAAAATAGGTTTCGAAACCTTTTCTTAATGCCTCTGTAAAGACCGCGGCCAGTGGCATAAATAAAAACAGACTCAAAAATAACAGGGTAATTGCGATTAAAGTGCGCCTTACCCAGACGGATTCAGATGTCGCGCGGCTGGTGGCTACTTTATCGTTATATTTTGCGTACTGTGATGTAACTTGGTGTGAAGTAGCTTGGGGGGTGGCTATCGTCATGTACTAATCCTTATCTAGCATTACCTAAACGGCGGTTTGACCACCACTGAAAGCCATTAATGGCAAACAGCAAAACGAATGAAATGATTAGCATTACTGCCGCAACAGCAGTCGCACCAGCATAATCATATTGCTCTAGTTTGGTGATAATAATCAGCGGCGCAATTTCAGACACCATGGGCATATTGCCCGCAATAAAAATTACTGAGCCATACTCGCCTACTGCGCGCGCAAAAGCTAACGCAAAACCAGTGATTAATGCTGGCCAAATAGCGGGCAGAATGATTTTATAAAACACTTGCAGGCGATTTGCGCCTAAACTTGCCGCAGCTTCTTCCACTTCAGCGCCTAAGTCTTCCAATACTGGCTGAACCGTGCGCACTACAAATGGTAGCCCAATAAACGTGAGCGCGACCACAACGCCCAGCGGGGTGTAAGCTACCTTGATACCAAGCGGTTCTAATAAACTGCCTACCCAACCATTAGTCGCATAAATGGCTGAAAGTGCAATGCCAGCAACTGCTGTAGGTAAAGCAAACGGGAAGTCCACAAAGGCATCTACAAACTTTTTACCAAAAAACTCATAACGCGTCAGTACCCAAGCTGTTAGTAAGCCAAACATCACGTTAATTAAAGCGGCAATAAACGATGCACCAAAAGTCAGTTTATATGAAGCCACTACTCTAGGTGAAGCTACTGCTGCCCAAAACTCGGGCCAAGTGAGTGTAAATGTTTTGATAAATACCGCGGAAAGCGGAATGAGCACAATTAAGCTCAAATAAAACAAGGCGTAGCCAAGGGTTAAGTTAAAGCCTGGCAAGATGTTTTTATTAGAGGTTGAATGTTTCATATTAAAAATATGTAGTCAATTTGAATAACCCGTACTTTAACAACTATTTATATTCTCATTAAATACTTTAAAAAAATACTATATTCTTTTTAGTTATATAAAATATAGTCTCATATTTACTGTTATTATTTTTGTAACTATTAATTACTTAATTAAAAAAATAACCAAAAAATGAACAATCTTTTCATTGATCTTAATCGTAGATTTGAAACATATCAGGACAATTTAACACCTGATGAATTAGCTCAACAAAGCTACATGTCCAGTTTGTATGCAAACCAAACAGGAAAAGGGTGGGATGAGTTGTTGAAAGATAGGTTATTAGTAATACTGGGTGAACCTGGCAGTGGCAAGACCGTTGAACTTAAAGCTCAACACAAACGCGTTAAGCAAACTAGTTTTTTTCTTAGGCTAGAGCAGTTAGTTACTGAAGAACTTACTAGCATTTTTGACGCTACTGATAATGCCAAGTTTGATAAGTGGAAAACAGGTAAAACAGACGCTACTTTTTTCTTAGATGCAGTTGATGAATCGAAACTTCAGAAAGAAGAGGATTTTTTTAAAGCTTT
>JANMBK010000115.1:0-4462 GCA_031360365.1 Methylophilaceae bacterium | reverse complement strand
AATATTAAATCTACTGATTTAAAACTCACGCAAAACTCATACTACGCCGCCAGCGCGAATGAGCAGCCTGATTACCCACCATTAGAAACAGATGTTGAGGCTGATGTTTGCGTGGTGGGTGGCGGTTTTGCAGGTTTATCAAGTGCAATAGAATTGGCTGACAAAGGTTACAAAGTGGTGGTGTTAGAAGCCAATCACATTGGATTTGGCGCCAGTGGCCGCAATGGCGGGCAATTGATTGCGGGCTTGGCCTGTGAGCAAACTGTGATTGAAAGCGCGTTAGGGTTTGAGGCGGCAAAACAAGTATGGGACATGAGCTTAGAAGCACTAGATTTAGTGCGTGAACGGGTGAGGCGGTTTGATATTAACTGTGATTTAACCGATGGTTTTTTAGGCGTATCGGTAAACGAAGCCAAAGGCAAAAAGCTACGTCAGTGGTTTGATGTTATGGTAAAAAAATACCAATATAACAGCGATACTAAGTGGATAGAGCCTGCCTATTTGAAAGACTGGATTACAAGCCCGCGTTACTTTAATGGTTATTTTGACAAGCGTGGTGGGCATATTCATCCGCTGAATTATTGTTTGGGTTTGGCAAAAGGTGCTGCTAGTTTAGGTGTAAAAATTTATCAACACTCGGCTGTCACCGCCATGCTGCAAGGGCAAGATGTTAATAACAATTCTATTGTGTTAAGCACTGGCAAAGGCAAAGTAACCGCCCAATTTGTGGTGTTGGCAGGCAATATGTACTTACCAGAAATCGCACCAGAATTAGCGCCCAAACTTAGCAAGCGCATTATGCCAGTAGGCACCTACATTATTGCTACCGAGCCAATAGATTCCAAACTGGCAATGCAATTGATTCCTAAAAATACGGCGGTATGCGATACCAACTTTGTATTGGATTATTTTAGATTTTCAAGAGACAGACGGATGATTTATGGTGGCCGCGTCAGCTACAGCGCCATGACGCCGCCTAATTTAACGCGGAGTATGCAAGCGCGTATGGTGGAAACATTTCCGCAATTAAAAAATACCAAAGTTGAATATACTTGGGGCGGTTTTGTGGATATCACCATGAATCGCGCGCCCGATTTTGGCAGAATTGCGCCGAATATTTTTTATTTACAAGGTTTTTCTGGGCACGGTGTGGCGCTCACTGGCTTAGCCGGCAAACTAGTGGCAGAGGCGATTAGTGGGCAAGCAGAACGTTTGGATGTGTTTAGTAAGATTAAGCACCATGATTTCCCTGGCGGAAAATTATTGCGTACGCCAGCACTGGTTTTAGGTATGGCGTGGTATCAGCTGCGTGATGTTTTGGGTTAAGTGCTTTGTTTCGATGCTCTGTATGCCGCATGGATATTGGCTTGCAGAGCATAATTTTTTCACGGCGTTAAAAACACTTTATTTTAACTGTTTGTAGTACGCATAAAACACCCCATCTCGCACCCAGCCAAGCGTTTCATACAGTGCTTGTGCTTTTACGTTATATTTAGCTGTAGTTAAATCTAATCTTGCAAAGCCATTATTAGTGGCATGTTCGTGTGCAGCCAGCATTAAAGCGCGGCCTGCGCCTGTTTTGCGTGCTGATGAGTCGACAAATAAATCGTATAGCACGCCAATTTTTGCGGCAGCAACCGAGCAAAAACTGGGATAAATTTGGCAAAAACCAATCAGCTTTTGTGTTGCATTCTCTGCTACTAAAATCACCGAATCTTGCTTGTTTAATCTTTCTGCAATGAAGTTTTTAGCCAATGTAATATCGGGAGTTTGCTCGTAAAATTGGCGATATTGGTCAAACAACAAAGCTAACGGCTCAAGGTCGGAAATGTTAGCAGCTCGAATGTTAGACATATTATTTTGTGGTTAAATTTAACAGCACCACACCTATCACAATCAGTGTAATGCCCGTTAATTTAAACGAAGAGGCGGATTCAGCGTAAAAAGTAATGCCAATCACTGCCACAATAGCGGTGCTGGCAGCCGCCCAAACCGCATAAGTAATGCCCATTTCAATGTGTTTGAGTGAGATTGAAAAAGTCCAAATGGACAATAGAAAACAACTAACACCTGCAGCCGTTGGGAATAAATTGCTGAATCCATTGGAATATCTGATAAATATCATGCCAAGTACTTCAAATAAAATACTGGCAATGAGAATCAACCAAGCGATGAGTAATGGACTCATTCAATGTCTCCTTTTAACGCAGTTTGTATTACTTCTGCCAGCACATTGCCATAGTGCAAAATACTGTCTGTTGCAGCGTAGGCATAGCCAACAATTAAGCCTTTTTCGGAGTGTTCACCAATGCAATAGCTTGATAGTGGATACACGCGCAAGCCTTTTTGCTCGGCCAAGGCAGCCACTTTTATATCATCCACTTCAGCATCAAATTCCACTACTAAATGCAAGCCAGAATCCACCATAGAAAGCCGTGCGCCGACACTAGAAATTGGCGCTAGTGCAGTTTGTAATAAGCGTCGGCGCTCGCCATAGGTGAGTCTTAAACGTCTTATATGGCTGGCAAAATGGCCTTCTTCAATAAAATCAGCTAATGCTGCCTGTATCATCACTTGGCCAGGCCGCTGCAGCTCATATAAGCCACTTTTAAAGCTTTTGACTAGTTGCGGCGGAATCACCATATAACCCAAGCGAATGCCTGGGTACATAACCTTTGAAAATGTGCCTAAATACAGCACGCGGCCGTGTTGGTCCATGCCTTGTAATGAAGATATTGGGCGACCTTCAAACCTAAATTCGCTATCGTAATCATCTTCAATAATCCACGCGTTGCAGTTTTGCGCATAATCTAGTAACAAGTGCCGTCGCCCATAGCTCATTACCATGCCCTTGGGGTATTGGTGCGATGGCGTGGTGTAAATGAGGCGCGGTTTTACGCGAAAATCTTTGGTGCTAGGTGACATGCCTTCGTTATCGACTGGTACTGGGTGCAGCTGCAAACCGTTCACCTCAAGCACGCGCCGCGCCGCCCAATAACAAGGATTCTCCACCCAAGCAAAATCGCCAGTATCAGACAGCAAGCGTGCGCACAAGTCTATCGATTGCTGGGTTCCAGAGGTAATCAGTACTTGATCAACCGTTAAATTGACTGCGCGCGAAACACGCAAATAATCGGCAATGGCTATTCTTAGTGGCAAATAACCGCCGTCATGGCTACTGTCTAATAAAGCAGGGTTTAGTGCGCGCCAGTGCCTATTTAATAAACGCCGCCATAGGCCAATGGGAAAGCGGGAATAATCATCTTCGCCAGGTGTAAAAGGCTGTACTTCGTGCTTGGTAATAGATTCAGAAGCCGTTTCACCGCGCTTGGATAACCCAAGGTTGCAATCCGCATTTTGTAAATGGACTGGGCTTATGCTGTTGGGCTGATTTTCGGTTTGCTTATACTTTTCTATTTGGCTAAATAGGGTATCGTTTTGTTTATAACAAACAAATGTCCCGCTACCCGTTTTGGCGGAAACATATCCTTCGTCTAGTAATTGGTCAAACGCTGCCAAGATGGTGTTACGCGATACACTTAAATCTTCTGCCAAACTACGTGTAGAAGGCAAGCGGCTACCCGATGGCAATACTTGCTCGGTAATGGCGCGGCGGATGGTTTCGTACACGCGCCGGTGGTTGGGCATGCGCGCAGGAAAACGACGCTGACCGATTAACTTGTCTTCGCTGAGCTGCGTTAGCAGCCATTCTGATAAGATTAATTGTTTCATGTGAGGCGATGATTTCTTAAAAGTGGTACTATCTAAATAACTTAAATGGTTCTTGTAGCAATACCAATTAAGGCGATAATATACTTGTAAATGAAATGTTGCAAACTGGATTATGTTGCAGATACGCGTTGCAAATAGGTCTTGTCAATATTAAGTTCAGTATTGAAAACGTAGGCAATAATTAATTTTGAACCTAACCATTTGAATTAAAAATGAAAACCAGCAAGCGAAAACCAGTGGTATTAATTCCAGGCGATGTGAAACAGCTGGGCGAACATCCTTTTCATGTTGTTGGGCAAAAATATATAGTGGCAGTGGCCGAAGCGGCTGGGGCTTTACCGCTATTAGTGCCTGCCATAAGCAGTCATCTAGATATGACTGCGTTATTGGATATGGCAGATGGTGTGCTCATTACAGGTTCAGTGTCTAATTTGCATCCATCTCACTTTGGGCAAGCTGTGCATGACACCAGCTTGCCGTTAGACCTAGCACGTGATGCCTTAACGCTGAATTTAATTAAGGCTTGTATAGAGGCTGGCAAGCCATTATTGGCGATTTGCCGCGGCTTTCAAGAGTTAAATGTGGTGTATGGTGGCAGCTTGCACCAAGCCGTGCATGAAGTGGCTGGAATAAACGATCATCGTGCAGCTGATTCGGCAGCTATTGATAAGCAATATGGTATTTCGCACCCGATTAAACTGCGTACAAATGGAAAATTAGCCAACATAAT